>JBDTPD010000125.1:0-8959 GCA_039932855.1 Chitinophagaceae bacterium
GGGAGCTGGTAAAAGACGAACGATATGTGGCTAATCCAGCTAAAGGAAGTGGTCATAACCGTGGCATCGCGGTCGACTTAACGATCATTGATCTTAAAACGGGAAAGGAATTGGATATGGGAACCGGCTTTGACAACTTTACCGACTCGGCACATCAAAGTTTTCAATTGCTTCCGGAAAAAGTATTAGCAAATCGAAAGCTGCTCAGATCAGTGATGGAGAAATATGGATTTAAAGTGCTGGAAACAGAGTGGTGGCACTACTATCTGGCAGACGGAGCAAAATTTGAAGTGCTGGATATCAGTTTTCGAAACTTGAAAATTGAGCATTGAATATTGTTTATTGAATATTATTTTTTGTCTGGCATAAAATATTCAATAAGCAACAATCAATGTTCAAGTGAATACTTATAAGTTGACTACTTTAATGACTGCATCAAGATTGATTGGCCCATAGACATGTGGAAAGGTATCTTGCGTAGAGGGCGACCATTCCTGGATATAACGGCTGGTTAGTTTATCTGTATCGATGACCAGTTTGATAAGATCGGTTTGTCCCTCAAAATATCTTTCTAATACACCTGCTATCTGGTTCTCTTCACTACAATGAATAAATCCTTCTGTTTTTAAAGAAGGGCTCTCATAAATTCCTTTCTGTTTGGCATCCTGCCATTCAGGTGATGTAGCGATGCGGTAGATGATGGGCATAATCGTTAGTAGCTTTTCATTTCAGGATAAAACCCTTTTGCTATGCTGTTCCAATAAAAACAGATCAGCCAGCACAAGGGCCGTAACAGATTCCAGTACGACGGGTACACGTAAAGCTATGCAAAGATCGTGACGTCCCTTTACTGAAACGGCTTCTGTTTTTCCTGTTTCCCAATTCAGGGTATGTTGTTCTTTTGCTGTTGATGAAGTAGGTTTAACAGCAATACGGAATACCAGTTCATTGCCATTGGTCAATCCTCCTACTATACCACCAGCATGATTGGTCGTTGTTTTTCCTTCCATGTCTTCGATAGCATCGTTGTGCTGGCTGCCAAACATTTTTGCTGCGGCAAAACCAGTTCCGAATTCAATACCACGAACAGCAGGGATAGCAAACACAGCATGACTCAATACTGATTCGGCTGAATCAAAGAATGGTTCACCTAATCCGGTTGGTAAATTAGTTACCCTGCATTCAACAATACCACCGATAGAATCTTTCTGATCGATAGCTTTTTGTAATCCTTTTTCGAGATCTGTTTCACCACCGATCTCGAGAATGGTGGAGGTGACGTTTATTCCACCATTAACCTCGACCCCGCTCCCTACCTCGCTCTTTAAAGGAAAAGAGTTATACAGACTTAATATTTTCTTTCCAATCACTCCCGCTGCTACCAGCGCTACTGTCAATCGTCCGCTGAAATGACCACTACCGCGATAGTCTTCAAACCCACCGAATTTCTTTTTCGCCACAAAGTCTGCATGACCCGGTCTTGGAACAGCGCGTTGTTTTTCATAATCGCCGCTGCGTGTATTCTTATTCTCAAATAAGATCGTAATAGGTGCCCCAGTGGTCTTATCATTAAAAATACCACTCTTGAAAATCGGCAGATCATCCTCCTGCCTGGGTGTTGTTCCTTTTTGTTTACCTCCCTTTCTTCTTTCAAGATCAGGTAGGAAATCATCGACCGTTAAAGGTAAACCAGCCGGACAACCATCTACTACAATACCTACTGATTCGCCATGCGATTCACCAAAAATAGATACCCGGAATAATCGTCCAAAACTATTCATATGCTATTGTTTCCTTTCGCTAAATATTGCTGATAGAATTCTGACCAATTTATTCAAATATACCCTGAATGCCGCTTATTGAAAATTGATTATCGATACCGGCTCCTAATTTTTTCAGGTCATCATAAAAATCAGGATATGATTTTTTCACCGCCTGCGCCTCTTCAATAACCATATCACCTTCTGCACGCAACGCAGCTACGGCACAAGCCATTGCAATACGATGATCATGGCGCGAATGAACCTGATTGCCTTTTACTCCATTACCACCATGAATGATCATAAAATCTCCATCGAGATCAATACTGACATTCATTTTACCAAACTCTTCCTGCAAGGTCAATGCGCGATTACTTTCTTTATGTGTGAGACGACTTACACCTTTTATTTTTGTTAGTCCTTTGCAATAGGCGGCCAATGCAACTAATGGGGGGAAAAGATCGGGACAATCTGTTGCATCAAAATCAAATCCATTCATATCGGTCGGATGTAATTTAATACCCTTTGCTTCCATCGCTATGCCTGCATTCGCCGACATCAACGCATCCACAATAGCTTTATCCGCTTGCGTAGAAGTAAGATCCAATCCTTTTACAGTAATAGGTCCGGCTATAGCGCCAGCTACTAATAGAAATGCACCCCCACTCCAGTCGCCTTCCACAGAATACGCGTGAGTGGTGAGTGGTAAGTGGTGAGTGGGTGTCTGAAATACGAATGTTTCATAATTATTATTCTCCGGAACATTCATTCCAAATTGCTTCATTACATCCAACGTAAGATCGATGTAAGGACTACTTTTCAGATCTTTTACTTTAATAGAAACATTACTGGCGCCAGCAGCTGAATAAGCCATCAATAACCCTGTCAGAAACTGGGAACTCAATGATCCATCGATCTCAATATTTGTTGGCAGCAATGGCCCTTGTATGATCAATGGCAATTTACCAGCATTGCTTTTCACCTTTACACCAATCTGCGGTAATATTTCATCAAAAAAATCCATGGGACGCGTAACAAGACTACCGGTACCATTGATAGTAATTTCTTTTTCACTTAAACCAACTAATGGTGTAAACATCCTGATACTTAATCCACTCTCTCCGCAATTGATTTCATCTTTTACGGGACGAATACCTTCACTGGTAACATTCCATTCGCCATTTATCAGTTCAGCTTTTGCGCCAAGTTTTTGAATAATATCCAATGCAGCTTTATCGTCATTACTATGACCCGGATTTTTAATAATAGTAGTTCCCTTATTCAATAAAGCTGCTGCACAGGCACGCTGCATAGAACTTTTGGAAGCTGCAGCCTGGATAATACCTTTTAAATTAGATGGGTGAATCGTTATTTTCATTCTTATTTCTGGTGAAATTCTTTTGTTACTTCAATTAAGCCTATAATGTGACCATTAAATTCTTCTAACTCTTCAGCAGGCACCCATAATTCATTATGAATTACTCCGCCGACATTTTGCTCCTGGAATTTTGCAGCATAATTTTTATCTACATGAAACTTTGTTACGTAACCGGAACCATATGCCGGCACGTTCCATTGTTCATTGATCTGAATCGCATATTCTTCATTCATCACCGGATAAAATATAGGTTGCTCAGGCAATCGTGGAGGAAATTTTTTCCAACCAGATTTTTTGATCAATGTAAATTCCTCGGGACCAACGGGCCTGTATAATACTAACAGCTCCATGCTATAGTTCAGCAATAATTTTTTCCAGCTTATCGATCGGAACTGATTTCACAACACCTTTTCCAATCTTTTCCAATAATATATAATTCAATTCTTTTCTCTCACGCTTCTTATCCATCTTCATTACTTCAAATACTTTCTGCTTATCGAATTCTGCATAAGTTGGCAGATCATATTGTAATATCAACTTGGCAACACGGCTTGCTTCTTTAAAACCTAACAACTCTTCAGAAATAACAGCGGCATACGTCATACCAATTGCCACTGCCTGACCATGTGATAATTCATATTGATTTTCCAACGCATGACCGAGTGTATGACCAAAGTTGAGCAACTTTCTTTCTCCCTGTTCAAATTCATCCCGCTGTACCACTTTTGTTTTGATGATGGCATTTCGTTCTATCAGGTCACAAACAACTTTCTTTTTCCCCTGGTAAGTCTTAAAGGAATTGGATTCGAGTTCGCGAAACATAGCCACATCTTTGATACAGGCATGTTTAATGATTTCTGCAAAACCATTTTCCCATTCATGTTGTGGTAATGTATTCAGGAAAATAAGATCGTGTAAAATAAATTTTGGCTGACGGATAATACCGACCATATTTTTATAAACACCTACATCGATACCATTCTTACCACCGATAGATGCATCGACCATGGCAAGAATAGAAGTAGGAACAAATCCGAAAGGAATACCGCGCATATAAACAGACGCTACATAACCAGTGATATCTGTTACTACTCCCCCACCAACACCGATCAACGTTGTTTTCCTGTCTGCTTCCATGGTGATCAATTGCTCGATCACTGCATCAACTGTCTCTTGTACTTTATAATCTTCACCGGGTTTTAATACAATCGTATTCCAGCCTTTGAATTTTGCAGCATGATGACCATATACATTCTCATCAGTTACAATGACCGCATTCTTCGAATCAACGATCTTTTTCAAATGAGAAATCCCGTACGCGAGATAATAATCGACAGAAGAGTTAGAAAATTTATATTTCCGCTTTTGCATGATCAGGGTTTAATGGTTCAAGGGTTTATGGTTCAAGGGTTGCGTTGATTGGCCGAATCTCTTGTATTCAACCATTAAACCTTTAAACCCTTGAACCATTAAACTTTTAAACGTATATCAGGAATCCAACACTTTCTTCTGATGATTGATACTCTCCATGTGTACCGCATCAAAATACTTTGTAATGAACTCACGGCTCAAACCAAGTTTATCACCTTTGACCGATGCACGTTCGATGATCTCGTTCCAGCGATTGGTCTGTAAGATGGTAATGTTGTTGGTCTTCTTATACTCACCGATCATTTCTGCGATCTTCATACGCTGACCAAGGATCTGCATCAGTTCATCATCAAGATGGTTGATCTGCTGACGAAGTTTTTCCAATGCCGCATGATATTCTTCAGAGTTCACATCTTCTTTTCTCCAGATCAATGTATCCAGCATTTCTTTCAGGTTCTCCGGTGTTACCTGTTGCTTGGCATCACTCCAGGCATTATCCGGATCAATATGACTTTCGATCATCAATCCATCATAATCCAGATCGATGGCACGCTGCATCACTTCAAGAAGTATATCACGGCGACCACAGATATGCGAAGGGTCGTTAATGATCGGCAATTCAGGATTACGCAATTTCATTTCAATGGCAAGGTGCCACATAGGTGCATTGCGATATTCAGTATTACCATAAGAAGAAAATCCACGGTGGATAAGACCGATCTGTTTTACGCCAGCTCTTGCTACACGCTCTACTGCACCGCTCCATAATTCAAGATCAGGATTGATCGGATTCTTAATTAAGACCGGCACATCCACTCCGCGCAATGCATCGGCAACTTCCTGTACACTGAACGGGTTAACCGTTGTACGCGCACCGATCCATAATACATCCACATCAAACGTGAGTGCATCCTGTACTTGTTTCCCTGTAGCAACTTCTACCGTAGTAGGCAAGCCAGTAGCTTTCTTTGCTGCCTGCAACCAGGGCAATCCTTTGGCGCCGATGCCTTCAAACATACCTGGTTTGGTACGTGGCTTCCAGATACCGGCACGTAACATATCCACTTTACCGGTAGCAGCCAGGCGCTGTGCCGTTGCCATTACCTGCTCTTCTGTTTCCGCACTGCAAGGCCCACTGATGATCAATGGACGTTTATTCCATGCCTTTTGTGTGGCTGCGTTTGTTGTTTGTTCTGCTGTTTGCATATACTTACGATTGATTTGTAAAGTTAAGCCCCTGTTTTTAAACGGGTTTATTAATTGTTATCGTGAGACGTGAATCGTGAGTACTCACGTTTGACGATTCACGTCTCACTTATTCATCCTATTTAATAATTCGGCGAATCTTATTCGCGTTTTCTATCAGCTCCAATAAATATTCTTCATTCTCTTTTTCCAGGCATGACTTGAATTTTTTTAACTGAGAAATATGTTCATTCAATACATCCAGAATATTCTCGCGGTTTTGCATAAAGATCGGCGCCCACATAGCCGGATTACTCTTTGCCAATCTTACTGTACTTTCAAAACCCGCTGAGGCCAATTCAAAAATGGCATTGTCCTCTCTTTCTTTTTCCAATACCGTATTTGCTAACGCAAATGAAGTAATATGCGAAATATGACTGATATACGCCGTGTGCATGTCATGATCATCTGCATTCATATAGATCATGTGCATACCCAACTCATGGTAGATCTTTTCAATTTTATCTACTGCCTGCGCATCAGATTTTTCTTTTTCACAGATCACACAGGCGCGACCAACAAAAGCATCACGAACAGCAGCTTCCGGACCACTATATTCAGTACCCCACATCGGGTGCGTCGCTACAAATTGTTTACGCATCGGATGATCACTTAATGCGGCGCATAATACCTGCTTGGTAGAACCTGCATCAGCGACGATCTGTTTGTCAGTGATCATATCCATGATCGTTTTCATTACCGGCAATGTTACATCCACTGGTATGGCCACATAAATAAAGTCACTCTTCTTTACCGCTTCTTCCAATGGCAATGCTTCGTCAATGATACCAAGCTCCAATGCTTTTTTACTACTGGCTTCTGTACGACTTACTCCAATAACATGTTTGGCCAGTCCTTTTTCTTTTAACCCAAGCGCAAAAGAACCGCTGATCAAACCTACTCCGACTATCGTAACATTGTTAAACATTCAGATTTCTGAATTATGAGTTATGAATTATGAATTGCTTTTACCCGGTTTATACTTTCAATTATCTTCTCTTTCGTACTACAAAGACTCACCCGGATATATTTCTTTCCCCCTTCGCCAAATATGCCGCCGGGCGTGATAAACACCGATGCATTTTGCAAAATCTCATCACTTAACTCATACCCATCTTTATATTTTGAAGGAATAGATGCCCATACAAACATACCAGCCTGTTCTTTTGAATAATCACAACCGATAGTATCGAGCAATTCAAATACTTTATTTCTTCTTTCTTCATATATCGCATTTACTTCATCGTGCCATTCTTTTCCTAATGTCAGCGCCTTTGCAGCCGCTAACTGTACCGGCAAAAACATACCACTGTCCATATTACTTTTAAACCGCAATACTTTTTCTATTCTTTCTTTTGCCCCGCACAACATACCTACGCGCCAGCCAGCCATATTATGTGACTTGCTTAATGAGTTCAATTCGATCACACAATCCTTTGCGTCATCCACACTCAATAAACTCGCAGGCTTATCATTTAATATAAAACTATACGGGTTGTCATGAACAATAAGGATACCATGCTTCTTTCCAAATGCTACTAATTCTTTAAATAATTCTTCAGATGGTAATTGTCCTGTTGGCATCTGCGGATAGTTCACAAACATCAGCTTGACTTTTCCCAGATCCCTTTTCTCCAGTTTATCAAAATCAGGTTCGTAATTATTTTTCTTTTTCAATTCATAGGTCACACATTTTCCGCCGGCCAGTTTCACTGCACTCTGGTAAGTAGGGTAACCAGGATCAGGTACCAATACCTTATCGCCTTTGTCGAGGTAAGTCATACAGATATGCATGATGCCTTCTTTGCTACCGATCAATGGCAGTATCTCTGTATCAGGATTCAGGTCAACACTGTACCATGTCTTATACCATTGACTGATGGCATTGCGTAAGACCGGTGATCCTTTGTAAGATTGATAAGCATGTACATTTGGCTTTGCACTTTCTTCCTGCAATGTTTTAATGACAACCGGATGCGGAGGAAGATCAGGACTACCAATGCCGAGATTGATAACCTGCTTGCCTTGCTTATTCAGTTCATCGATCTCCCGCAGTTTTTGCGAGAAATAATATTCACCAATGCCATTCAATCGTTTAGCTACTTCCATAATCCTCTTTTATAAATTCCATAAATTTTCATTTCGGCAGTCAATGGTTTGATCGATTTCATTACCTCATTGAATTGTTCCGGTGAATCGAATTCCATATCTGCATGAAAACTATATTTAAAATCACTGCCCGGTATAGGAAAGCTTTGGAGTTTGCTGAGATTGATGCCACCGTCAGCAATCTTTGTCAGCACTTTTGCCAAACTTCCTTTTGAATGATCTGTATGAAAATTGACCGATGCTTTATTGGCACCTTCAATTACGATATCTGCATCTTCTGCCTGCAATACAAGAAACCTTGTATAATTATTCTTCATGGTTTGAATGCTAGGCGCGATCATATCGAGGTCAAATAATTCAGCAGCGAGTTTACTGGCAATTGCTGCAATATGTTTGCTTTTATGCTGGTGAATATGTTTTGCACTCAACGCGGTATCTTCAGTTTCTACCAGTTTCCATTTGTATTTATCCAGAAAATCATGGCACTGTTGTATCGCCATTGTATGAGAATGCACCTCGCGGATATCTTCCAGTTTCACACCGCGATTTACCAGTAAGTTTTGTTTGATCTGCAGGTATACTTCTCCTATGATCTTCAATCCTGATCTTTGTAACAGGTTGTAGTTAGCAAGAATGCTTCCGGCAATAGAATTTTCAATCGCCATTACACCACCATCACTTTCTTTTTTATTGGCAGCGATCTTTATAACTTCCCGAAAAGAGGCGCAACAAACCACGTCAACATCTTTTCCAAAAAACAGCCTTGCTGCTTCCTGGTGAAAACTTCCCGCAAAGCCCTGGATGGATACTTTGCAGCCAATCCGCATATTCACCGGCTCTTTTACAGGAGAGAGGTTGATTTCATTCATTGGTTTGCCAATCGTGTTATTCATTTGATTTATTTAAAGTCTTTTTATTTTTTGTTTCAACAAACCACTGAAGACATGGAACACCAAAAAAAAATCCCGACTATTTAGCCGGGATTCTTTTTGTATGTTAATCTGTTATAATCAGTGTCAGTTTTTAACAAAAGGCTCCCGTACCATTTCTAAAATAGTAGCTAAAATAAAATCGGGCGAAATTTGTTAATGATGTC
>JBDTPD010000126.1:0-8956 GCA_039932855.1 Chitinophagaceae bacterium
GTCTTTACATGAAACTTCAGTAAATCACTTTTTGGTATATATATCAGTACCGTATTGTATTCATACATCACATCCATACGATGCAGCAGTACGTGGCCGGTAAACCGAAGTTTATTTTCTAAAAAATTATCGAATAGTCTTTCGTGCACTTTGGAATGTACAAGACCTCTTGATTTCAGATCGGAAACCAGTTTGTGCACATTAGCGCTCGCGGAAGGAAAACGGAACGAACCCGTATCGGAGATCACGCCGGCATAGATACATTCACTGATCGTTTCGTTGATGCGATCCTGCTGACCCGCACCCACAATAAAATCATAGATCATTTCGCAGGTAGAGCTTTTGCCTGTATCGCTGATACCATAATCGAAAGAAGGAGTATCAGGTTCCTGGTGATGATCGATCAGTATTTTAGTACACTTTATATCCTTGAGTTTTGGACCAAGTGATTTTGTGCGGTGGAAAATATTAAAGTCAAGGCAAAACAGCCATTCCGTAGCATCAAGTACTGCATCGGCTTTCGATTTATAGGCTTCGTAGTCGATTACCTCATTTGCTCCGGGCATCCAGTCGAGCCATTTGGCCCAATTGGTCGGCGAGATCACGGTGACCGAGTGACCCAGTTGTTTTAAAAAGTTAGCGAGTGCGAGGGTTGAGCCCATGGCATCAGCATCGGGCTTCTGATGCATGGTAATGACCACCTTGCGGGGTTCTGGCAATTGCGGGAATATGTCCTGTATAGGTTTCATGAAACGGCTGCGAAGATAAGAGGAACTGGGGCATTTTGAAATTTTGTCCCGATAATTATCGGGAAGGATATTTGGGTTTCACGCAAAGACGCTAAGAAGGGCGCAAAGCTGCAAAGACTCTTTGCGCCTTCGCGAAACCTTAGCGTCTTTGCGTGAAACCAAAATGCCTAATAATTGTCACATCCTTACTCAATAACAATATTTTCTCTAAATTTGCGCCCCAAAAGCGTACATAACAATGAGTAACCGAACATTTACGATGATTAAGCCGGATGCAATGAAGAATGGACATGCCGGCGCTATCCTGGACAGGATAACAAAAGAAGGATTTCGCCTGGTAGCTTTAAAAATGACAAAGCTATCTCCTGAAAAAGCGGGTGAGTTCTATGCAGTGCATAAGGCAAGACCTTTCTATGGCGAGCTGGTTGAATTCATGAGCAGTGGTGTTATTATCGCCGCCATCCTCGAAAAAAACAATGCGGTGGCCTCTTTCCGTGAATTGATCGGAGCTACCAACCCGGCTCAGGCTGCGGAAGGTACCATCCGTAAATTATATGCGGCTTCTGTGGGAGAAAATGCTGTTCACGGAAGTGACAGCGATGAGAATGCTGAGATTGAAGGAAGCTTCTTTTTCTCTGGACTTGAGAAATTCTAAAGAATTAAAAAGTCAAAAGTCAAAAATAGCTCGCTACAGTAGCGAGCTATTTTTGACTTTTGACTTTTTAATTTTGAATTATATCGTCTTACCTTCTACAGTCTTATTCTCTATCGGCGACACCGTATATCCTTCCTTCCTCAACAAATTGATCACGCCTTTTTCACCAGGTAAGTGCCCTGCCCCTACTGCGATCAACAATGCTTTGCCCGGCAATAATGTTTTTAACTTGGCTACCCAGTTCCTGTTGCGATGATAAAGTAACAGATCAGTATAATTATCTACCCCGATATCACTTTTGATCATCATGTCTTCCAGCTTTTTCAGATCCTGTTCATTGTAAGCTTTCCACATATCCGTCATTTCTGTATTGCTGGTATCTTTTCCGCTGACGGCATCATCGATATATTTTACTAATTGTTCTGCCTGTAATTTATAAGGAATGCTATCAAGAATACCAGCCTGGTAAGCCATGGTCTCTAATCCCTTTATTTTTTTATCCTGTTCCTTTGCTTCCTGCATGATCACCTGTTCCATCACGGCAGTATTTTCACAAGGCAATGAACCGCTTTCCAATAATGATGCGGCAAGAATAGGTTTGTATTTTTCCAGCATATTGAAAGGAAGCATGGAACCTTTTTCTTCGAAATAAGTTTTTACTTTGTTATACTCTTCTTCGGTGAGCAGATCTTTTAATGTAGTATCACCTTTCATCTTCATCTTATTTACTGCGCCAAACATATCCAGCAGGTTGTCCATGTCTACTTCGAAGTAAACCTCATCAGCACCTTTGATTGCTTTTTTCATATTTGCGCTGAGTACTGCATCATCTGCACAAAGAAGATGGATGGTGCCAAAAAGGTAAGAAGGCTTTTCAAGACCGTTGCCACTGATCTGCCAGAGAAGTGTTTTATCGTCTGCATTACCAGTAATGCCGGCTATTACTTTTGATTTTTGTTTTTGGGCACAGGATATCATTGATATTGAGATCGCCATTACTCCCAGGGTCCAGTACTTCATGGATGGTTCTTTTTTTAGCAATTTACTGAAATAAAACAGGGAAATTATGAATTAAGAATTCAGAATGATGAATGGTTTGCTATAATTCATCATTCTGAATTCTTAATTCATAATTAACTCACTACAGCTTCTTCTCCGTACATCTGCCCCTTGAATTTTAATGATGGTGAAGGAATTAAAGGTCCGATACCTAACTGCTCCCATTTTTCATCGACCGAGCGTATAGTGGTTTCGTCGGCAATAATGATATTGGGCCAGTCGCGCTGAAAATCATCCAGCTCTTTGGTTTTACGGGTGCCATCAAATCCCATACACGCACTGTATCGTTGCGAATCATTAAAAGATGGATGCTGACTAAGTATGTGATCTCTTTTCGGATCTAGGTTGTTGCAGAAGCGCCATAATGCAGTGGGTAAATCGTTTGCATCAACAGTATGCTCTACATACAAGATCATTTTAATTCCATCGGTTTCCTTCAATACACAAATCTGCTCATGCAATTCACGGATATGTCCTTTCCTGTTTTTCTGTACAGAAACAATTAAACAAGGAATTTTCTTTTCCAATAAAGAAATATTAATATGATGGATCTCTGAAAATTTTTCTTTAAGACTTATTGCCAGTTGCTCAGTGCCAACTGCATATTGCCTGGTTTCCATCGCCCATCTTTCTTCGATCTCTTCTTCCATTTTCTTCGTTCCATCAATACACATCTTCCCACCGAATCCAAGTTTACTGCAACTATGATCCAGTACATCCATCGGGCCAGTAGAGAAATAAATATCAGTAGCAGGATTCATATTCTTAAAAACATATCGCGCCAGATCTTCATACTGCTGAATGCTTACTCCTTCATCTGCAAGCACAAGGATTTTATTAAACATCATTTGTCCTGCACCCCACATGGCATTCATTACTTTTTGTCCCTGACCTGCATATTCTTTTTTGATCTTGGTAATAACGAGATTATGAAACACTCCTTCTACCGGCATATCCATATCAATGATCTCGGGTACCATCGTCATTTTAATTGGTGCGAGGAAAATTCTTTCCGTTGCTTTACCCAACCACGCATCTTCCTGTGGTGGAATGCCAACGATGGTAGCAGGATACACCGGATTTTTTTTATGCGTAATACAGGTGATATGAAAACGCGGGTACCAATCAGGTAATGAATAATAACCGGTATGATCACCAAATGGTCCTTCCCAGACCAATTCATCTCCCGGATCAACATATCCTTCAATAATAAAATCTGCATCTGCGGGTACTTCCACATCCGGTTGGGTTAAACATTTTACCAGTTCTACTTTTTTCTTACGAAGAAAACCTGCCAGCATATATTCATCAACGTTCTCTGGTAATGGAGCTGTAGCTGAATATGCATATACCGGATCGCCACCTAATGCTACAGCTACCGGCATTCTTTTATTCAGTTTTTTATATTCTGCAAAATGTTTGGCCGATACTTTATGCTTGTGCCAGTGCATTCCCGTCAGCGTTGGACCAAATACCTGCATGCGATACATACCGACATTTCTTGATAAGGTATTGGGATCTTTTGTATGAATGATGGGTAAGGTAACAAATGGTCCGCCATCTTTTGGCCAACAGGTAATAACCGGAAGCTTTGTAATATCCGGTTCTTTCATGATCACTTCCTGGCACTCACCTTTGCCTTTTTTTACTTTCGGCATCCACGAGGCAAACTGTCGAAGCTTTGGAAGCAATTTCAGTTTATCGATAATATTTTCTTTTGGTGAAGCGAGTAATTTAAAAAGTTGTTCGATCTGTTTGGCTGTATCATCAAGATGTGATACGCCCAGTGCCATGCACATTCTTTTTTCATTGCCATATGCATTCATCAACACAGGAAAATCATACCCGGTATTCTCAAAAAGTATAGCCTTACCCCCACCCGGTTGTTTACTCATCCGGTCCGTGATCTCGGCTATTTCCAGTTTTGGGTTCACATAAGTACGAATACGTAGCAGTTCGCCTGCTTTCTCCAATGCATCAATAAATTGTTGCTGATTTTTATACGCCATGTCTGGTGCAAAGGTAGCGAGTTCAGTCGGCAGTTCTCAGTTGGCAGTCGGCAGTTTATCAGTCGGCAGTCCCTTGACTGCAGAAAGTGAACTATAAGTCTGATGATTACTTAAAGAGTTAGAAACTTCTCATAAATGAATGCGACTGCCGACTGACAGACTGCTTAATAAACGTTAGTCGGACATCCGGTTTTATTTCTGCCTTTGCCGAACAGACCGCCGTTGAATCCGCTGCCAAGACGATAAGTGAGATGTATGCCGGTAAAATAATAGAAGTCTTTATACTTGGACCCGCCACGTTGGGCGCCTTTGGTTGGATAGTTTGGATCACCGCCTGCTACTTCGTCGCCACGGTAAGACATGTCAACAGCTAATTGTCCCTTTGCAGCTAACAGATCATTCGGATCAGCATAAGTAGTGCTGACATCATCGAGGTAATCAGTAAATAATTTGCGGATACCTATTTCCAAACCAATATGAATATTACTGGTCAATGCATATTTAACACCGCCACCCAAAGGAATCGCAAATTGAGTGAGTGCATAGGGACTACGCTGGTACCCGGCTATGCCCTGTCCTTCGGTGCTCAATGGTTTTAAATAAATCTTTTGATTGCTACCACCCGGTTGATAAGCATATGGATTGAAATGATAAAGCGCTAAACCACCAAAGACATACGGTGTAAAACGATTATCATACAGGTTAAGCAAATAATATTCTCCTACCAATGAAAATTCAGAGATCGATGTTTCGAAAGCAAGGTTACGTTCAATGCGACCAGGATCGGTACTGTAACGATCTGCTCCACCAACTACCGTGTAAGTGAAACCACCCCGTAACATGAAATTGTCAGTCAATTCATAATTACCAGTGATACCGATAGCTCCGTTCGTTACTTTTTTGGGATATAATTTTTCAACGAGGTCGCCATTGTAGGCAGATACACCGCCGAAAACGCCGACATGAAAACGCTGTGCTGAAACGGCTGTTGAAAGCAACAGCATAATGGAAATTACTGTGAGTTTGCCCATAAACGTCAAGGTTAATCGGTCACTCTTAGCAAAATTGAGGCCGCTTCTAAATATGATTGTTTATAATAATGCTAAAATTATCCCCCTGCCTGTGGAGAACCCAATAACTGTATGGAATTTTCGGGTTTGTATGAGTGTTTCAAACAGAGGACTGAACCTCCCCTTTAGGGGCCGGGGGTGTATTACATTGAATCTCACCTACTAAACAAACCCGTATACTGAATTCCAAGCCCCGGCGCATCGCTGCAACTTACTTTTCCAAAATCATAGCTGATACCGGTTGCCACATCTTCTTCGAGCAAGAGCGGGCCATCCATATCCGCGTGATCGATGAAAGGAAGTAAATGCGCGATGGCAGCTGAACCGATGGTCGATTCATTCATACAACCGATCATCACCTGCAGATCAAGTTCGCGGGCGCGTTTGATCATTCGCAAAGCCGGTGTGATGCCGCTGCACTTGGTGAGTTTTATATTGATACCATGAAAATGATCCTTGCATTTTTCTACATCCTGTTCGGCCACACAAGCTTCATCTGCAAATAATGGCAGCGGTGATTGTTTATAAAGCGTTTTCATCCCTTCCCAATTATCTTTTGCCAGTGGCTGCTCGATGTATTCAACACCGAGTTCTTTTAATTGCGGAATGATCTGTAAAGCCGTATCAAGATCCCAGGCTGCATTGGCATCTACACGTAAACGTGCATCTGTATGTTCGCGCAATGCTTTTACTACTGCAATATCATTAGCCGTACCCACTTTCACTTTATAAATGGGCCATGGTTTTTCTTTTAGTTTATCGATCATCTTTTCTGGGGTATCGATGCCGATGGTATAATCTGTCAATGGATTTTTAGAAATATCACCGTTCCATAATTGCCAGAGTGGTTTCTTTTTTAATTTACCATACAGATCCCATGCAGCTATATCGAGCGCACAAACAAGAAAAGGATTTTGTGGAAATAAATGATGCAGATAATGCCAGTAACGATCCGGTTCCGTGAAAGCAAATTTTTCAACAAACATTTTTTTTCTTTCCAGGTCCTCTATCATCTTTTCCACCGGAATATTGTAATAGGTGATAGCAGGCGCTTCTCCATATCCTTTCAATCCGAATTGTTCCAGTTCAACAATCAATGTCGGCTGATGTGTTTTTGTTCCTTTGGAAATAGTAAATGGATGACGGAACTTAAGACTGTATGAAAAATAGTTACACTTCACGTTAAATGTAAAAGTTTATAATTCAAAATTCAAAAGTAAAAAATCAAAAGCTTTAGATCGAATTGTCATACAGAAGTTTTGATTTTTGAATTTTTACTTTTGAATTATCTCCCACTGTTGTGTACATAATCTCTGAACTCATTATTAAAATCTTTTTGCTTAATGAGGTCTTCTAAAAGAATATGCATACGGTAGCGCCAGTAATTTTTTGGATTAGCCGGATCATTGATCCGTTCTTCATGAGGATCCTGGCGACGAAGCGTTTCACTCATGCCGAGAATATCCTGCAACTGGAAGATGCTCCACATAGCAGGTGAATAAAGATGTTGTAATATGATAGCACGGTTGACCCATGATTCGCAGAAATAAGGTGCATCACCCCATTGTCCTAATATCTTATTGTAAAAATGCTGAGTGGTCTCCCGATTTTCTTCCCACCATCCTCTTACGGTACTCATATCATGCGTTGATGGCGTGATCACAGATAAGTAAGGTGCATCATTGGGATGAAAGAATTCTTTTGTCGGATCCTTCGGCATACGTTGAATCTCCAGGCTAAGAATTCCTAATTGTTTCATCACTTCGGGTACACAATGCGGAACCATTCCCAGGTCCTCACCGCAGATCAGCATATTCGTAGCTGCTTTGAGATTAGGGAGTTTTTGCATCGCCTGTTTTTTCCAGAAATCATCCTGGCGGCGATAGAAATAATTTACATAAAGTGCTTTCAGTTTTTCCTGTACATGCGGGATCAGGTATTTATAAGAAAGCGTATTCTCCATAGCAATACGGAAATGAAACTCCTGTCCTTTCGATCCTTCCTGTTTAAAGAAGATGACATTTGAAATGAGATCGTATAATCCATACAATAAGCGACGATTCTCTTCATTATCTTCCAACGCTGTAAAGAAATGATCCTCTGCTTTCCGTTGCGTATCAAATTCAGGACGAAAATCATATCCGCCTACTGTATTTGGTACAAGATAATTTGTTTTTACCCTGTCTGAGAGATCATGAAAGACCTCATTCAATACATCATCATTGATAAATGGTTTGCAGTAGCGCTGCTCGTCGAACCAGATACCATTTTCTCCAAACTCAACAAAATGTATCGGAATGCACGGAACAAAATGTCCCATCAATCCCTGTACAGCGTTGTGTGGAATACTCCAGATACGAAAGAAACCAAGAATATGATCGATGCGGAATGCATCGAAGTAATAGCTCATCTGCTCGAAACGTTGTTTCCACCAACTGAAACCATCTTTTTGCATGCGGCGCCAGTTGTACGTAGGGAAACCCCAATTCTGGCCGATCGGTGTAAAACCATCAGGAGGCGCACCGGCCTGCTCATTCATATTGTATAATTCGGGAGAGAGCCATACATCACAACCGTAACGATATACGCCTATAGCGATATCACCTTTCAATACAATTCCTTTCTTATGTGCATAATCAGCTGCATCTTTCAATTGATCATGCAGGTGATATTGTATGAAATAATAAAAGCTGATTTCTTTGAAGGCAGCAGAACGTGGCGACAACAATTTATCGATCTCTTCTTTGTTGTAGACCTTGTTTGTTTGCCATTTATCAGAATGGGTAGTGCCGAACTTATCGCGGAAATAACAAAAGGCGGCATATGGCTGTAGCCAATGCTTATTTCCTTCAAAAAATGATTGATAATCGTCTGACTCAAAACATTCTTTACTCATTACTTCGTAAAGTTCTTTCATCATCGCCATCTTGAACTTTACTACTTCTTCATATTCTACTTCAGGCAGGTCATTGAGTTGTTTTTGTTTCTTCTTCAGCGCATTTATTTTATCCTCTTGTTTCTTGCCGGCTACTGTTGCCAGGTTGATGTATAACGGATGAAGCGCAAAGGCTGAGATCGCAGCGTATGGATAAGAATCCAGCCATGTATTGGTTGCGATCGTATCATTGATCGGTAATAGTTGAATGAGTTTGAGCCCGGTGTCCTTTACCCAATCAACCAATAATTTTATATCACAGAATTCACCGACTCCAAAGCTTTTCTTGCTGCGCAAACTGAATACAGGAATTGCAATACCTGCTCCTTTCCAATTATCATTTGGCAAATGAATAAAGCTGTCCTGTACAACTGTTACCTGTTTGGAAGGTGTATCGGTATAGAGTAAGCGGTTATCGCCACCTTCAAAACCAATAAAGGTTTTTTTCGCCCAGATTCACGCGTCGTTATCGTAATGGT
>JBDTPD010000127.1:0-8938 GCA_039932855.1 Chitinophagaceae bacterium
TACCAAAGTCGCCCTTATCTGCACTAAACTGTATATAGTTTTTCTTAAACATCGCCTTCAGCATTGTTTTATCAAGGCAGTTAATCGCCGCGTCTTTGAATCTTTCATCACCGGTATATTGATAGTAACGATTGAAAATATGTGCAATGCCACCGGTACCATGACAAATATGCGCGTCTACTACATATTCTACTTCCTGTAATCGTCGTATACTATTCAGTCCAACCCGTATTCCTTCATTTACCCACTCGTCATTATTACAATTCTTTCCGATAATTATCAAAGCAAGACCTACTCCCAAATCTCCATAACACCACCTCATAGGAGTTTCACCAACTTTTTCACTGTTCATGATAGCATACGGAAAGATTGAATGCTTATTCATCAATCTTGTACTCATCAAATAATCCATTGCTGGCACAATCAGCTTTTCGCAACTGGCTTTATTTATTCCTTTCTTATAACATTTACTCAGATAAACAAGAATTCCAGGAACACCATGTGCTACACCAAGATTGACCTTATTAGGTTCATTCGCTTTGATCTGTTCCCAGTATGTATACCCGTTTTGTTTTATTGCAATTTCTTCAAGTAGTTCCACCGATTTTGAAATATATGCTTCTTCATTGGTGGATAATTCTTTCTGTAGAATTGAAAAGGGATATCCAAGACCTCCCAATAAATAATCGTAGTCTTTAACTTTGAAACACGTTTCAGAAAACTCTGCCAGCAATGGAGCAAAATCACCAAGCAAGTCTTCGTTCTCGAGTAATTCCATGGACGCCAGGTGTTGAAGCCCCCACCCTATTCCCGCATATCCACGGCCATAATTGGGCGAAGGATCACTATTCTGACCGAGACAATCGATAATATCATTTACCGTTTCTGAAAACAACGTGAAGTATTCACTGTTGTTAAACGTCTTATACGCATAGCCATAATATATAGCAAGCCCGGCTTTTCCATACATTAAACCTGTATCCTCTTTAGAAGTGAACCCATTATCGTTCTTTCCAAAACTTAAATGAATTTTCCAACTTAGATCTTCAAACTGTGAAAACTTATCTGCACATATTGGTGTCCAACTCATAGTAACCGAACTTAGGATAAATGAAAAATAAATATTACAAAACAAAGCGAAAGACAATGCAGGATATGCATTGCTTTCGCCTCATTACAATCAGGTCTTATCAAGCAACAAGACATCCACCGCCGCTACAACATGTTTGACAGCCTGAGCATGCGCTACCAGCATGATTAGTATGGCAGCTGATTATTGACAGAAACACTTCATCTTGATCAATACCACCAATTACTTTTTTCATTTTGCTTTTGTCCAGGTTTCCGATGATTGTCTTGTCGAGCAAAAGTTTTTTGCCACTTAAATTTAGTTTCTTCATGTTTTTTTCACTTTTAAGCATCAAAGTGTAAGCTTTAGGTTTAATGTAATACAAAGATCATATCGTTTTAAAATTAATTTTATGAAAGTAGCAGTCCAAATCTTTCTTTCATTTTAAGTGTTAGCATCTAGCTTACTAATTGTTCAACATTTAGTTTTTTAAGGAGCGCCTAATTGATTTAAAAAATAATTTTTAGAACGGTAAGTGTTATCTACTAACAGATCCATTAATAATCTGAAATCAATTAGCATTGCTTCAAATAAAAAACTCCTGATCAAAAACAGAATTCATAATTCCTGTTAACCAGAAATACACTAGTAAATTTTTATAGCGAAAATTGATCCTTAAGAAGCTGCAGCGCTTTTAACCGATCCTTATTGTCGAGACTCAGATCATTAAAAACATATTCATCGATACCAAGCTCCTCTTTGTATTTGCTAAGTGTATCGAAGAATAAAGATGGAGTTCCTATAATGCAATTAAAAGGGTATTGCCCCTCTTTAAAACCGAGATCAGTATATCGCTTCTTTGCTTTCGCTGCCGACTTATCACAGATCCCTGAAAAGGCCACATTTATTTCTGGTAGCCTTTCATTTTTTTCAAAATAATTTTCCCGGAATATTTTAATATCCTCAGCATAAGAAAACAATGCAGTTCCTTTATGAAAAATAGACAGTGAAAAATTAATATTCATTTTTGTCACATAAGGAAGTGAATTTGCAGAGGATCCAAGGCACCAGATATCCGGTGACAGCGAATTTTGGGGCGTAATAACAATATTTTCATTGACTGTTTGCGGCTTACCATTCAATAGGGTAACTAACAATCCCAGTTTGTCATAAAATGTGCGGGGATAGCTTTCTTCCAGCCGATCGTTGCTGAGTGATAGCTTGGCAATTTCATAATGCGTTTGCCCATTTGATAATCCTAAATCTATTCTTCCAGGAAATAATGTATTTAACAATTTAAAATTCAATGCTACCCGGTAAGGTGAATTCATAGCTAATAAAATACCTGCTATACCAATTTTAATATTACTGGTCAATCCACTGATAATAGGTAATAACATTTCCGGCGTGTTCCAGGCGGGGCTCAGATTATGATGTTCCGTATACCACATTCTTGAAAATCCCAATTCATCAGCTTCCACTGCATACTTTATAACCTCTTGCAAAATCTCAGCTGAGTTTCCCTTATTTTTCCGAAGACCGAATTCAAGTAGTGATAATTTTATCATACTGCTATTATTAAAGCTGGGAAATAACTATACTACTTATTGGAATAATACGATACCAGGTACGTTAATTTATTCTAACAAAAAGGAGTTATTATCTGTAGGCTTCGTTATTTTAAATAATTTTGATTACTGTTGGGTAGTGAGTAAAAGGCAATACACATCAAACACATGCAATGTTAAAGAAAGCAATACTATTTTTATTTACGCTGATAATGTCTGATAAAATTTATACTCAGGATGTTTTACTTAATTATCTAAGGGATAATTCTTATTCTTTGACCTTTGACCATCCGCCATCTGAAAAAATGAGCTCGTCATTGCACCAGGTAATTACTAATTCTAAAATCATTTTTGTAGGAGAAAGCGGTTCGCATTTTTTAAATTTCTATTCGCCTTTACAAGCATATATGCTCGCTTACCTTAACAAAAAAGAGGGATTGAAAACGTTTATCATCGAAGGGGGTAGTGCTACAGCTTACTTATGTAATAAATATCTTGAAACAGGCGATAGCAACTATCTTCCAAAGTTCAGCCAGGAGAGATCGTTTGTTCTATGGAAACTTATTTACACCTACAATCAAACCATTCCTGTTAGTAACCGATTAAAAGTCATGGGAATTGATTTCGAATCTCCTATTGCGTATTTCAAAGCTCTTAACTACCTCATACCTGCGAAGGAACCACCGGCGCAAATTCAAAAAGAGATTGCTCTGATCAGGAGCAGTGTTCAACCGATGAATTGCAACGGCCTGACAAAAACAGATAAGTTATTAAAGAAATCCCTCCTGGAAAATCCTATTATATGGAAAGAATACACCGGTGAGAATTATACAGAGATCGTAACTATTATCAGCAATGAAGGCTCCTGCAAGGATGCACTTGGAAACCGGAATAAAAATCTCAAAAAACGATTTCTTGAATTTGACGCCTTATTAAAAGAACCTCTTTATTATGGTCAGTTTGGTCAGGCGCATACAACATTAGATTCAAAATCACATTTTGCATCGATGCTTAATAATGATGATCGGACCAGCTTTTATCATAAGGTCTGCGTCATTAATACCTATTGCCAGCATTGTACAACTGCTGTGGAGCCCGTTTCAAACTGGGTCTTGAAAAAAATAGAACCTGATATTCAATCAACATTATTAAAGTTTTGCACTTCTGATTTTACATTATTTGACTTTTCCGGATCCCCGGATATTACGCAGCAATATCTTCAATATGGACAATTTTTGTTGATCGCCAAAGATCAACAGTAAGTGGTAATACCTAATGGTTTAGTTTGTTTAATTTACTACTTTGCCTTGCCTGTCGTCCGTAGGGAAGGACAAAAGATTTTTATCTTACTACAAGTTTCAAATCTTTACAGGTAAAATTCCAGCAGGTTTTATTTTCCTGTTACTATTGAAAAAGATCTTGTTATTGTTTATTGCAGAAGGATACTTTTTCCTGCTTCATTTCATGGACACATAAAATGTTTCAATAGATGTCGTTTGTTTTTTATAAGCAGCTTAACGCAATGGATTGTGGGCCTACTTGTTTGCGGATGATTGCCAAACATTATGGAAAGCATTTTAACACCGATGTTATCAGGCAGGTAGCTGGATATAATAAAGCCGGCGTGAATTTGCTGGGACTTAGTGAAGCAGCAGAAAAGATTGGGTTCAGAACAAGAGGTGTTCAGATCAGTTACAAACAATTATCAGAGGCCGCACCGTACCCATGTATTCTTCATTGGCAACAGAATCATTTTGTAGTATGTGTAAAAAGAAAGAAAAATTTTTTGGGGAAAGAAACATTGATAATCGCCGATCCCGCCAAAGGGATATTAGGATACAGCAAAGAAGAATTTCAGGCACATTGGATCAGCACAAATACCGATACAGGCGAGCGCGTAGGGACTGTATTACTAATGGAACCATCTTCGTCTTTTTACGAACAGAAAAATGAAAAGAAGAATAAAATAAGTTGGTCATTACTGTTTCAATACCTGAGAAAAAGTAAATGGCAGATCAGCCAGATATTTATTGCCCTGCTGATCACGTCTATCTTACAACTTATATTCCCCTTGCTGATGCAAAGTATCGTTGATATAGGCATCAACACACAAAACCTTCAGTTTATCACTATCATTCTTATTGCGCAATTAACACTTGTATTCAGCAGAACAGTTGTCGATTTTATACGCAGTCGTTTGCTCTTACGTGTCTCTACGGTAGTTAACCTATCCATTCTGTCAGATTTCTGGATCAAGCTTACGGGCCTGCCTGTCTCCTACTTTGAAAATTTTCATACCGGTGATACATTACAACGTATTAATGACAACAAACAAATACAAACGTTTCTCACAGGAAATGCCCTGAATACACTGTTCTCGATAGTTACGTTTGTGATCTATGCGTCGGTATTGTTATTATACAACAAGACATTGTTCCTAATATTTGCAATAGGAAGCGCATTATATTTTATATGGATACGCCTTTTCCTTAAAGTAAGAAGGAAGATCAATGCAGAAACATTCCGTTTGTCCTCCAATGAAAATAATGCTACGCTTCAATTGGTACAGGGAATGAGGGATATTAAGTTAAACAATGCGGAGCAGTTAAAACGATGGGAATGGGAAAATGTGCAGACCAGCATATTTAAATTAAGTTTCAAAAATTTATCTTATAGCCAGATACAACAGGCAGGCGCTCTTTTTATTAACCAGGGAAAAGATGTTGTTATCACCTTTTTTGTTGCGCAACTCGTCATACATGGACAACTGACATTAGGGGAAATGCTGGCCATCCAATATATCATAGGACAGTTGACAAGTCCCATTGAACAAATGGTAAGTTTCGTTCAAAGTGCGCAGGATGCTAAAATAAGTCTTGAGCGGTTAAACGAAGTGCATCAACTCGATGACGAAGAAGATGCCCATAAAACATATAGTCATCATTTACCGGAAAATAAATCTATCCGCATAGGTAAGCTTTCTTTTACTTACCCCGGCGCGGGAAATGATCCGGTACTGAAAGATATAGAACTGGAAATTGTTGAAGGAAAAACAACAGCCATAGTTGGCGCAAGTGGTAGCGGCAAAACCACCTTATTGAAATTGCTGCTTAAATTTTATGACAGCTACAAAGGAGATATCAAAATAGGAAATGCAGATATTAAATACATGAGTCCGTATTTCTGGAGAAAACAATGTGGCGCTGTATTACAGGACGGATTTATTTTCAATGATAGCATAGCTAAAAATATTGCCGTTGGTGAAGAAAGCCCGGATTATATGAAACTGGAAGAAGCTTCCAAAGTAGCCAACATTCTATCTTTCATAGAATCATTACCGAATGGCTTTGATACAAAATTGGGCTCAGATGGAGTTGGCATCAGCCAGGGACAGCGGCAGCGGATATTGATTGCGCGTGCCATTTACAAAGATCCTCATTACCTGTTTTTTGATGAAGCAACAAACGCATTGGATGCAAATAATGAAAAAGCAATTGTAGAAAATCTACAGGGATATTTTATTGGCAGAACTGTGGTGGTGGTTGCGCATAGATTAAGTACCGTAAAGAGAGCCGATAAGATCATTGTATTGCACGAGGGGAAAATAGTAGAAGAAGGGACGCATCATCAATTATCAGGTTTGAAGGGAAAATATTTTGAATTGGTAAGGAACCAACTGGAACTTGGAAATTAATATTTGTTAAAAAAATCATATGCCAATACAGGTAACGCAGGAAGGAGAGTTGATAACGGCACCGGGTCAGCTGAGAAAGATCCGTTCAGAAGCTATGCAGGAAATGATCTCGCATCGGTCAGGCTTTTTATCAAGATGGTCGTTACTCTTATTTGTATTCTTTTTACTACTGATACTCACCGGCACGTGGTTTATTCATTACCCTGAGATCATTACAGCCAAAGCAACGTTAACTGGCACGAATGCACCAAAAGAAATCATTACGCGCCAGGAAGGAAAGATCACAAAACTTTTTGTAAAAAATAATGACGAGGTAAAAAAAGGTGCCGTACTGGCGTGGATGGAAAGTAATGCCGATCATGCACAGATAATTGATTTATCTACAAGGCTGGACACAGCTTCTTCCCTGTTACAGGCTGGAAAAACCGACCAGGTGATGCAGATATTATCAAAAAACTTTAGTCAGCTTGGTGAATTACAAACGAACTACCAGGAGTTCTCGACAATAATGCAACAGTTCAATGACTACCTGACCAATGGGTTTTATTTTAAAAAGCGAGCCATGCTGCAGAGTGATCTCGGCGATATTAAAAGAACAAAGACAAGTCTTCAGGAACAGAAAAAATTATTGCAACAAGATCTGCATCTAATGGAAGAAAATTTCAAGGCTAATGAATCCCTTTATAATGATAAAGTAATTTCCAAACAAGAATACAGAGATATCACCAGTAAGCTTGTAGACAAACAAATGACTATCCCTAAATTGGATGCCAGCGTATTGTCGAATGAGACACAAGAGAGAGAAAAACAAAAAGAGATTGCTGATATGGAGCATGCTATTTCCCAGCAGAAAATAATATTTCAGCAAGCCATCCAGACATTGCAAAGTGCCGTAGACGATTGGGAAATGAAATACCTGCTTACTGCTTCTATTGATGGTAGCATATCTTTTACGATCCCGGTAGAGGAAAACCGGTTTGTGAAAACAGGTATGCTGTTAGGATTCATCAATCCGAATGCTGGTAATTATTTTGCAGAAGTAATCATTCCACAAAATAATTTTGGAAAAGTAGATACCATGCAACAGGTACAACTTCGATTTGATGGCTATCCTTATAATGAATTTGGCTATGTAAAAGGAAAATTAAAATACATTTCCGGCGTGGCTACTGATAGCGGCGTATTGGCATATGTAGAATTGCCCGATAATCTCGTAACCACATTACATAAAAATATTACTTACAAAAATGGACTTACGGCTCAAGCAGTCATCATAACAAATGATATGCGCTTGCTTCAGCGTTTTTATAATAACATTTCAAAATTGGTGAGCCGGTAGTCTTCAGCAATCAGATTTACAGAAAGCGTTAGCTGATTGACATAATTTCTATTGGGGAACTGATTACCCAGAAAGCTGACATTATTTATGCTAATCTGGCCCGTTGGTCTGAACTTACAATATATCTGTTGATACTGATCATAACTGGCATAATTACTGCACCTATTATTTCATTCTTCACTATTAAATAATTATTTATGATTAGTGATAACAACAAACCAAATGGGGCGGAACAGGAGCATGAAAATCAGAGTACTGAAATATTTGTAGCTGAAACAGCCAGTAAACCAAAGTCGAAACACACAGGAGATAAACATTCAGAGGAGTCATCAAAAACAGCTGACCAGGATGCTAACAGAAATCAATCACTGAAAGATGATAAGAAGAAAAAACATCATTAAACTGATCTGATATTTACCCCCTTGTATAAAATCATTACAAATACCTCCCAGTGAGGTATTTTTTGTTTGATAACAATAAAATAATTTTACCGGCCCACCACTAAAATATTTATTAATCGGATTTTTTATCAACTAATATGCCTTCCCCCAAACTTTATATGTTATTGCTGGGCGCTTGTCTCCCAATGCGTCATACTGAGCAACACGATATATTTTTTTGTATCGGGGAAAACCTGATCTCGCTCATTCCGGCAATAAAAAAATTCTGGCCCGAAGCAAAAGAGAATATCCATATCGATGCCTGGCGGCAAGTGACACAGGTAAATGGTTATAACGTAAAAGTCACTGCAAGAAATAACGAGGATGATGATTTAGTAGATCAACGTTTATTTTTTATTAATCTCGGTGGTTATAAAAAAGATGAGTTTGATGAATTTCATTATAAGATGATTGTTGTCGCTACTGAAAAAGGAGAAGCGGTGAGACAATCAAAACAAACTGCTTTTTTCAAACACATGGGTTTTAAAGGCGCTACTTCACATATCGATGATAAATATGGTGTGGATGTAGATGATCTTTTTGAAATCACCGATATCTTACCCGCTGATCAGAAAGAATTATATGCTATTGAACTCACTTCCGCCGCTGAAGAAATTACTGATGAAATCCATCTTGGGTATTTCAGGTTAGATAAACTGGAAGGTCTATAATTTGAAATGTGGTTTCACGCAAAGACTTTAAGGCGTAAAGACCAATATTAAATACGGCTGTGTAAAACCTGCATTGGTGTAAATGGCATTCACCCTGCCTCCAGTCATCAATACTTCAAAATATCCCTGATAAAATTATGGTATTCCGGGAAGGAAG
>JBDTPD010000128.1:0-8913 GCA_039932855.1 Chitinophagaceae bacterium
CCGTGATCGTTTGCTGCAAACTTGTATCTCCATAATAATAATCATTCGGATGAATGATCAGTACAACAGAATCATAGATAGCCTGTGCAGTAATATCGGGTAATGTTGCAGGCTTATCCATTTGAAAAAATGGTTTGGCCGTAATAGTACCGAGATATGGATCCTTGTATTTTCCTACTAAAAAAGCCGCAGGTGAACTTGTGGGAAAAGAATCAACCAGTACAGTAGACAGGTTTACACCAATTGTATCGATAAAACTAAGATGCGTGTAATTATTTTCAGGTACAGTGCCGAATTCAATCGTATTACGGGTACATGCAGTTATTCCCATAACAACAAACAAACAGCCGGCGATAACATTTTTCAGTTTAGTTATATGCATAATATCAGTTGATCAGGTGCAATTGAGTCCCGCAATTTATTTCTGCAATGCGCCGATGAATTGTTATAGTCTATTAACGCCTGTGATAAATCTGCGAATCCGCATTCCGTGCAGATGAATGGTTTTTCGTTAATTAAGAAATTATGAATTATGAATGACTTTCACTACCCACATACAATTCATAATTCATAACTCATAATTAAATAATTGTTCATTAAAGTCTTATATAGAAAAAGTGCACATCCGTCTATTTGCGTAGCTGTTCTATCTATTTTAAGATACTCTTGGCATGCATCACCGATATTTTTATCAAAAATTTCCAAATGACAAAAAAACAAGCCTGCCTGCTCGGGGGAACGTTGATTCTTAGCGCTGTTTTTATAACACAGAGTTGTACTAAAAGCACAAACAATGATTCTGATTTGATTGGCAACTGGACTAAGGCATCTGATTTTGATGGTAATGCGCGAAGCGAAGGTGTTTCATTTACTATTGGCGATTTCGCATATATCAGTACCGGCACTACTGATCGTGATCGTTTCAAAGATCTTTGGGAATTTAGCCTCGCCCGTAATTATTGGACACAAAAAGCCGATATGCCAGGTTCAGCAAGAAATTCCGCCGTTGCATTTGCGATCGGACCAAAAGGATATATAGGTACCGGTTATGATGGAGCGAATCGTTTATCTGATTTCTGGGAATATTTTCCATCACAAAATATATGGACCTCAAAAGCTCCGCTACCAGGAGCGGGCCGTTATGATGCTGTTGCATTTAGTTTGAATGGTAAGGGATATGTTTCCTGTGGTTATGATGGAAACTATCTGAAAGATTTGTGGCAATTCGATACACTGGCTAATCAATGGACACAAAAAGCAAGTATAGGTGGAACAAAAAGATCTGCTGCTACTGCATTTGTTATTAATAACAACGCCTATATTGTATCAGGCAATAACAATGGTGAAATATTAAAGGACCTATGGATGTATGATGGTACTGCTGATGAGTGGACAGAAAAAAGACCGATCTATAACTATAGTTCAGATACGTATGATGACAACTATGGAAGCATTGCCCGTCAGAACGGCGTAGCATTTATTATGGGCAGCAACGCTTATTTAACCTGTGGAGAAAACGGATCGATCATCAGCAATACATGGCAATATGATCCGGGTAGTGATAGTTGGGCAGAGAAAACAGGATTTGAGGGAACAGCACGCACAGGTGCAATTGCCTTTTCATTAGCCGGTCGTGGATTTGTTATGACAGGCAGAAGTGGTTCGACAGTAATGGACAATGGTTATGAGTTTCATCCTTCAGCAGAAAAAGTAGATGGAGACTAAAAAACAAAACATCATCATCATTGCTGTATCAGCAGTGATAGCTATTTCCATTTTATTAATAGGATGGAAAAAAAATGATGCGCAACATATTGAAAGTAGCGTTTACAGGGTTCCAGGTGGTTGGGGATATGATATCCTGGTGAATAAAAAATTATTTATTCGCCAGGAATCTGTCCCTGTCATACAAACACTGCATCCGTTTGATACAAAGGAAGAGGCCGACCAGGCAGCAGACATTGTGATAAAGAAATTGCAGGGTGGACACCTGCCTACACTTAGTAAATCTGACCTGGAGAAAATACTCCCGGCACATGATAAGCAAGATGGCCAATACCGAAAAGATTAATAATTTCCTGTTTACGCTATTTGGTTTTCAAAAGACCAGGAACCGTACTCATTTATTCTTTATTGTTTTCATTCACCTAGTTTCCTGGTGTTTGTTTTTGTTATTACCCTTATTATTCTTTCCGATAAGATTTACCAATAATCGAATTTTTTACAGCGAACTATTGAGTAAACTTTTACCAATCGGTTTTTTTTATTTGAATTATTATTACCTGCTTCCACGTTTTTTTGAAAAAAGAAAACTGTCTGCCTATTTCAGTATTGTTATAGCCGTTATTATCGTTATTGCCGCGCAGGAGATTGCAATACGTAAACAAGCTGGTATGCGATTCTTTCAAATGCCGGTTGAACGATCACATCATGGTATTAAAGAAAAGGGTTTTAATTTCTTAGTAGTAGCACCCGGTGACAGCGCAAATCTTCCAATGCCGATGCCAGCACGTCAATTTGAAGAACGAACATTCCTCGGTGTATCACGCGGCATGCTATTGATGTCGATCAATCGATCAGTTTCCTTATGCGTAGTATTGCTACTCATCGGTGGATTGATCCGGCTCGCCTATTCTTTTTTGAAAAATCAGAACGAAAAGAAAGCTTTGGAGAATGCGCATTTAAATGCGGAAGTGAATTTTTTAAAATCACAGATCAACCCGCATTTCCTGTTTAATACATTGAATAATATTTATTCGCAGGCGCATAACCGGTCAGAACATACAGAATATTCCATTTTGAAATTTTCTGATCTGTTACGCTATGTATTATATGAATCAGGATCAGAAAAAGTACCCCTGGAAAAAGACATTCTTTATATCAACAATTACATCGATCTGCAACGGATGCGGTTATCATCAAAGGTGATCATTGATTATGCTGTTACCGGAGTGCGACCTGGTTATTCTATTGCACCATTATTATTGATCTCTTTTATTGAAAACGCATTCAAACATGGTATCAGTTATACCCAAACATCTACTATTCACATTGCGCTAACATTTTTTGAAAAAACATTAACACTACAGGTTATCAACCCCATAGTCAAAACAGATACTTTCGCTCACGGGGGATTAGGATTGAAAAATGCAGGCAGAAGATTGGACCTGCTGTATCCCGGCAAACATACACTGGACATTTTCCAAAATGACCAGCAGTATATTGTAAACCTGAAAATCAACCTGGAAAGTGATTAACTGCGCTATCATCGACGATGAGCCATTGGCCCTGCAACTTCTCGAAGACTTTGTCAATAAAACCCCTTACCTGCATCTTGTTGGAAAGTTTGACGAACCTATGCAGGCACTCTCTTTACTGGAAGCACAAAAAATAGATCTGCTATTACTTGATATAAAAATGCCCGACATCTCCGGTATTGATTTCTTTCGATCATTATCAAACAAACCCGAAGTAATATTCACAACAGCCTATAGCGAATATGCAATGGATGGTTTTGAATTAAAAGCGATGGATTATCTATTAAAACCTATTTCGTTTGAAAAATTCCTCGCCGCTTGTAATCGCGTAAGAGAATATATCGAGTTAAAAAATAATCGCGCGCCAAGAGATAAAGATTATTTCTTTATCAATGCAGCACATAAACTTCATAAGATATTTTATGATGATATCCTGTATCTCGAAGGATTGAAAGATTATACCAAGATACATTTAGCTTCTTCTGCATCACCTTTGATCATTCTTCACAGTCTTAAATATTTTGAATACTTATTAGAGCAACGGGAATTTATCCGTATTCATCGTTCTTATATTATTTCTATCAGGAAAGTGGTAACCATATCACGCAAGTCGGTTACTATGCAATCTGGCGAGTTGCCGGTTAGTGATAATTATCGGGATAGTTTTTTTGCAGTAGTTGAAAAGCACGCCAAATAAAGTCAAAATTAAAAAGTCAAAAATCAAAAAACGTTCACCATTGCAGTGATCCTTTTTTGACTTTTGACTTTTTAATTTTGACTTACTTATAAGTATTTTCCTATTTCTTCTACTAATTCTGTTTTCGTAATAGGAACTCCCATTATTTTATTATACCCTTTTGCATCTACGAAGTATACATCACGGATGATCTTTATAAGCTGGCCATTATTGATCTCAGGAATAAGAATAGTATCGAATCCTTTAAGAAGATCACCAAGATTCTTTGGAAACGGGCGCACATAACGAAGATGTGCATGACTTACTTCGTGTCCAGCTTTTCTTAATTCAGCTACCGCCGATTTAATGGCACCATAGGTAGAACCCCAGCCGAGTACCAATACCTTTCCTTTATCAGGACCGTTATCTAGTTTTTGCTCGGGTATATATTCAGCGATCTTATCTACTTTCTCCTGCCTGATCTTCACCATCAACTGGTGATTCTCTGGTTCATAACTTACGTTTCCGGTTATGTTTTGTTTTTCCAGTCCACCGATACGGTGCTCCAATCCTGCCGTACCCGGAATGGCCCATGGTCTTGCGCCTTTTTCATCACGTAAATATGGTTGCAGTTTTTCTTCACCATGACCCAGTTCTGTTTTAAACTTCACATGAATCGCTGGCAGATCTGCTGAAACAGGAAACTTCCATGGCTCAGCGCCATTAGCAATATAACCATCGCTTAAGAAAATGATCGGCGTCATATGCTGAACAGATATTCTTACCGCCTCATAGATTGCTTCAAAACAATCTGCAGGTGTAGAGGCTGAGACAATAGGCATCGGGCATTCACCATTTCTTCCATAATATGCCTGCATTAAATCACTTTGCTCGGTCTTGGTTGGCAAACCGGTAGAAGGACCACCACGTTGCACATCGATAATGATCAATGGAATTTCAAGCATCACGGCCAATCCCATTGCTTCAGCTTTCAATGCCATACCCGGACCTGAAGTAGTTGTTACCCCTAGTGATCCGCCATAGGCAGCACCAATGGCAGAGGTAATAGCTGCAATTTCATCTTCGGCCTGGAACGTGCGTATACCAAAATTTTTATGACGACTTAATTCATGTAAAATATCTGAAGCGGGCGTAATAGGATAAGAACCTAAGAACATCGGCAACCCACTTTTTTGCGAAGCAGCAATCAATCCATAAGACAATGCCTGGTTACCCATTACGGAGCGATAGCTACCTGCCGGCATCTTTGCTTTTTCAACTTTATAAGTAGTAGTAAAAGTTTCGGTAGTATCACCAAAGTTGTAACCGGCCTGCAATACTTTAATGTTGCTATCATAGATATCAGGCTTCTTACCGAATTTCTCTTTCAGGAAGGTGATCGTATTTTCCATACTGCGGCCGTACATCCAATAAAGGAACCCGAGCACAAACATATTCTTGGCTCTATCCTTTTCTTTCATCCCCATGGTAAAATCCTTCAGCGCTTCTCTTGTCATCTTGGTCACATCCATCTTGATAACTTCGTAATTTTCAAGACTACCATTCTCCAATGGATTTTCTCCTTCAGGATAGTTAGCGAGGCGAAGGTTTTTTGAATCAAAACCATCTACATTGACAATGATCTTTCCGCCTTTCTTCAATGCGGTAAGATTCGTTTTCAAAGCAGCTGCATTCATTGCCACCAACACATCACAGGCATCGCCGGGTGTAAATACACGATCAGACGAGAAACGTAACTGGTAACCACTCACACCGGGAAGGGTTCCCTGCGGGGCCCTGATCTCGGCCGGGAAATCCGGGAACGTCGATAGATCAATACCCAATAACGCTGTATTATTAGTGAACTGAGTTCCGGTCAATTGCATGCCATCGCCGCTATCACCTGCGAACTTTATAACTACATCCTGAAGGACTTCCTGTTTGCGAATCATTACAAAAAAATTAGTCTGCAAATTTAGTATACTTTGACATTGCCTGAGTCATAAAAAGAAACTTGTTGTCCAGTTCCCGCATGGTTTAAAGGTGAGAACCGTCCTATTATTTTGTCTGAACCGGGATTTGGGGGGATTAATAGGATTTCAGCGACAAGGAGCCTTATAATTATGAGTTATGAATTAAGAATTATGAATTGAAGGCTTACATTCATAATTCTTAATTCATAACTCATAATTACGTTAGTCCTTCTAAATCAAGTCAGACTACGACCTTTAAACACTCAAAATCAACTCACATGAGACAAAAACTAATGCTTATGACAGCTTTAGGGTTGCTGCTGACGATAGTGGCTCAATCCCAGGTAAAGCTGCTTGAAAAAGTTACCCGCCAGGGCGATGAACTGGTGATCCCTTACGAAAAATACATGTTGCCGAATGGTCTTATCCTGATCGTTCACGAAGATCATAGCGATCCTATCGTGCACGTGGATATAACCTACCACGTGGGCTCGGCCCGCGAAGAGATCGGCAAATCAGGATTCGCACATTTCTTTGAACATATGATGTTCCAGGGCAGCGATCACGTAGCTGATGAGGAGCATTTTAAAATAGTGACCGAGGCTGGTGGTACGTTGAACGGAAGTACCAACCGCGACCGCACCAACTATTACGAAACCATTCCTTCCAATCAATTGGAAAAAGCTATGTGGCTGGAAGCAGATCGCATGGGTTTCCTGCTGGATGCAGTAACTCAAAAAAAGTTTGAAGTACAAAGAGCAACAGTAAAAAATGAACGCGGACAGAACTATGATAACCGTCCTTATGGTTTGCAAAGTGAAGTGTCTGCAAAGAATTTATATCCTTATGGTCACCCATATTCATGGTTAACGATCGGATACATTGAAGAATTGAACAAGGTAAATGTAAATGACCTGAAGAATTTCTTCCTTCGCTGGTATGGCCCTAACAATGCTACATTGACAATTGGCGGTGATGTAAAAACTGCTGATGTAGTAAAATTAGCAGAGAAATATTTCGGACCTATTCCCCGTTGCCCACAGGTAGATCCGGTAAAACTGGCTCCTGTTGTGTTGGAAAAAAATCGTTACGTCAGCTATGTCGATAACTACGCAAGAGCGTCCCAGTTAAGATTAGTTTTCCCTACTGTTCCCGATTATGATGGAGATGAAGCTGCACTCGCTTGCCTTGCACAGGTACTTGGTGGCGGCGGTGGCTTTGGTGGTGGTGGCCGCGGCGGACGTGGTGGCGGAGGTGGTGGTGGTGGTGGTAACCGTAATTCTGTTTTTTATCAATCGATCATCAAACCTCAGAAAGCATTACAGGCAAATGCAAGCAGCCAGTTATCTGAACTTGCTGGTGAGTTTTCTGTAGGCATCACTCCCTATCCAGGTAAATCATTAGCGGAAATGGAACAAGTGATCACTGACGCATTTACTGAATTTGAAAAAAGAGGTGTGACTGATGATGACATTTTAAGATTCAGGAATGAATTTGAAAGTCGTACTATCAATGGTCTTTCCAGTGTATCAGGAAAAGTATCGCAGCTGGCGGCTTACCAAACATTTACTGGTAACCCTAACATGATCAAAAAGCAATTGAAAGAGTACAGCAGTGTTACCAAAGAAGATGTAATGCGTGTGTATGAAAAATATATCAAAAACAGACCGCACGTTATTCTCAGCACAATGGCGAAAGGACAGGAAGCGATGATTGCAAAGGCAGACGATTACGTAATAGATACGACTCATTACAAGGCGCCTGATTACGGCTATGCTACCCTGAAATATGTAAAGGCAACGGATAATTTCGATAGAAGCAAACATCCGGGTAATGGTCCTAATCCTGTTGTAAAGGTTCCTGCATTCTGGAGAAAAGATCTTCCGAATGGTATTAAAATGATTGGTACACAAAACACAGAGATACCAACCGTTACTATTTCCATTTCTATTCCTGGCGGACATTTAATGCAGGCAAATGATCTGACAAAAGTTGGTCTCGCAGGTATGTTTGCACGTATGATGAATGAGGATACAAAGAATTATACTGCAGAGCAATTCTCTTCCGAATTACAAAAAATTGCCAGCTCAGTAAATGTAGGTAGTGGCAAAGACGATATCACATTCAACATACAGACGTTGAAAAAGAATTTGGATAAAACATTAGCGCTGTTACAGGAGAAAATGTTTAATCCCGCATTTCCTGATGATGCATTTCAACGCATGAAAAGACAAACGCTGGAAGGATTCAAACAAAATAAAGCACAACCCGCTGTTGTTGCGAGTGACATTTTTGCGAAGCTCAATTATGGACCTAACAATATCTTAGGCATGAGCGAAGGTGGAACAGAAACAACTGTAAGCAATATTTCATTGGATGATGTCAAGCATTATTACAACAACTACATGACTACACAAGGAATGAAAGTAGTGATCGTAGGTGATGTAACAGAAGCAGAGGTTTTACCTAAACTTACGTTCCTGAATAAACTTCCTAATAAGAAAGTGGAAGTTCCAAAGGTGACTGCTACGCCAATGCCGAATAATGAATCAAAGATCTATTTAGTAGATATTCCAAAAGCAGCACAAACAGAGTTTCGGGTAGGTTATAATACCAATCTGAAATATGATGCGACTGGTGAATACTATAAAGCCGGCCTAATGAATTACATATTAGGTGGTGCATTTAACAGCCGCCTCAATTTAAATCTGCGTGAGGACAAAGGCTGGACCTATGGCGCACGCTCTTCTTTCGGAGGTGATGAATATGATGGCGACTTTGAGTTTAGTTCTGGTATTAAAGCCGGCGCTACTGACAGTGCATTGATTGAAGTAGTAAAAGAATTAAAAAGCTATTCTGCTGATGGCATTACAGATGAAGAGTTGAGCTTTATGAAAAGTGCCGTTGGTCAGCGCGATGCTCTTCGCTATGAAACAGGCATTCAGAAAGCAGGATTTATCCGTACTATTCTTGACTATAATCTACCTCCGAACTTTACTGCCACACA
>JBDTPD010000129.1:0-8906 GCA_039932855.1 Chitinophagaceae bacterium
TATAGCCGCATTTCTCTGCATGTGGAATAGTGATAGAACCATCACTTACTTCCATATAGCTGATGTTGTACTGCTTGCAGATATTAATATAATCTTCAAATTGATTGCGTATCAGGAAAGCTTCGAATAAGGTACCGCCAAAATAAATCGGAATACCAGACGCTGCGTATACTTCCAGCTTTTCAGTAAGATTGGGAGTAACATAGGAAGTACCGAAGCCTAATTTTATGATATCAACATGCGGATAGGAAACACTCAGAAAATTTTTTGCTTCATTTACACTAAGACCTTTATCCATCACCATAGTAATTCCAGCCGTACGTGGTCTTGTGTAACGGTTAGGCATCTGCGTCAAATTAAAATTCATACAGGATCATTTGATTTCAGGTAGAAAATCGGGATATTATAGTTAGCCGGTTAAAAACTATTGACCGGATCGTATTTCCAAACCGCGGCAAAAATAGGGAAGAATAGGAAGAAGGTTGTTTTGAATCTGTTCAAATAGATTTGTTTCTTTTAAACCTGGCCAATACATCCACGATCTGCTGATTTTGCAGGCTGGAAGGTATCAATTCAATAAACTTCTTGAGCATCTTCGGAGATTCAGTCATTGCTTTTTCCAGTTGCAGGATCGCCTCTTTGTTTTTACCCATTGCCAGCAAAACGGCCGCATTGTAAAAAAGAAATAACGGTTTTCCATTTGTCACTTTTAATGCCAGCTGCACCTGTGTCATTGCCTCTTCATACATTTTCGCTACATACAGACACCTGATCAATGCTTCCCAACCTCCGAGGTTACGCGGACGTGATTGAACAACAGTTGAAAAATATTGAATCGCTTCTTTAAACTGTCCCATCTCTGTCTTACACTCACCCATCAGCAAATTATATTCGGGCTGCATGCGATGGATCTTCAACGCATGCTCAACCTGCTTGGCACAACTCTCCCACTGTCCTTCGTTGAAGTAAGTACAAGCGATTTTATAAAAAAGCTTACTATCTTCCTGGTTAAGGTGAGACGCTTTACGATAGTAAAACCTTGCTTGTGCATAATTTTTCAACCGGTCGTAGCAATGACCGATTGCTTCATAAATAACTACTTCGGGTTTGGATAACTCTGTTACTTTCTCTAATGCCTCGATAGCTTCTTTATATTTTCTTAATCGTATATAGGCATCACCCATATTACGATAAGCAAAATCAAATTTCTCTTCAATGGTAATAGCATACTGATATGCATCGATTGCTTTCTCATATAATTTCAATCCCTGATAGGCTGCTGCGAGATTGAACCATGCTAATTCATTATAAGGATATTCATCGATGATCTGCTGATGTAAACGGATACTCTCTTCATTTCTACCGGTGAAATCTGTCCAGAAACAAATCTTGTACAATGCCTCTTCGTTATTAGGATATTGTTCAAGGATCATTTTAAGACAATCAAATACTTTATCAAACTCTTCGTAGTCATCGTATACATCGGCTAGTTCAAAAAGCAGTTCTTTCTTTTCTTCACCTTCAAAAGCAGATAAGGCTTCTTCCAGGATAACAACTGCCTTTTCCTGCTGGTCAAGCGCGAGGTAGGCATCAGTTTTTAAAATATAAAGGTTGATATCCCTGTTATCGAGTAAGGATGCCTGGTCAAGGATTTCGAGCGCCTCTGCGTATTGGCGCCTGGCAAGCAACAGATCGGCTTTCCTGATCAGCAACATGGCCGAATAGGGATATTGACCAATACCAAGATCAGCAGCCTCTAATGCCTTTACCAACTGCTCCTTTTCTTCAAAATGATTGATTATTTTCTCAAAAGCGTCTTCTTCAATAAATGACTGTCCGCGACCGGCTTTGAGATTGTCGTATATGCGTAGTAACTCACGTATCTGGTCCCTGTCTTCCTGGTATGGGTTTTCCTTCATTATATTCCGGATTGAATAATTTAAAAACTGGAAATCAGGCAATTAACCGTTTCATGAAAATTCAGGTGCGATTATCAACAAGTTATCCTAAAAAACTTCAGATTTTACCAATTATTTTTCCCCAGCTGTGTAAATTCCCCCTGCAGCATTAAATAATCAGATAATTTGGGGTCGGGATGTAACAATTTCGCTATTTAGCCGTTAAAGAAGTACTAAAGTTTCTTTTCTACGGTTTGACTATATCCCTTTTTTAGTGTTAAATTTGCTCAGCAATTGAAAACTAATTCACAAATATTATTTTCTGCCGGAAGGAAGCTGATTATCCTTTTGCTGATGGGATGTACTACTGTTGTAGCGTTTGCTACATTAGGCGAAGGTAAGGGTGGTAAAGACAGAACACGCAATTTCCTCTCTTCAAAAACTCCGATCAAACAAAAATCTTTTTCATTACGTTCTGGTTATAATTTCCGTGGTAACCAGGTGATCAATGTTCAGGAAGACAGGTATTTGAACATTAATACAAATGCTTCTTATCAGCAAGGTCATACTTCTTACACTATTCCGGTAAGAAAAAAAGTGATCCTGAATAACAAGATCACTTTCAATCCAAATGCGGCTTCCCGCAATTAATTCTCAATTTATTTTCCCATACTTTCTTCGTAGGTCATTACCCTGTATCCTGATTTAGGCAGGTCAAATTTTGCTGCAGGCACCAGGTTAAAATTTACACTTGATACAGTATAGGTTACTTTCTGTGAACCCAGGTTTGCTTCATATTGCATAGCAAGACCAGGTAAGTTCTTATTCAGGTATTGAAAGTCTTTATTAACCGGTATCAGATCCTTGGTAAAATATACCGTAAACGTGCTGCCATCACCCAGTTTACCAATTGCTTTCTGACAACTATATCCTGCGATCGTTTTAAAATCATTCTCGTAGGTAAATGTTATCCCTTCATATTTCTTATTAGAGTTCTTCCAGTTATCAGGTGTCATCGTGATCATGTATTTCTGCTCACCATAATCTTTCAGAATAGTTACGTTACCGGATTTACCATCAACAATGGTTGATTGCGTACCCAGTGAACTGATCATCTCAGAACGGCTTGAATTTCCTTTCAGGTAAATAACACTGACAGCGCCATCCAACAGGTCTGCTGCCTGGGGTGTAGTGTTATTTGTATTAATAACAATATCGTAGGAAATAGTAGCCTCTGTCAGCTTTTTCTGTCCAAAGACAGACACAGTTGAAACAAGCAGGCAAACTGTAAAGATGAATATGGTAGTTATTCTTTTCATTTTAATTACGATCTGTTTTTCAATAGTAAGACGTACCAATTTAAACAATAAGTTGCAACCATTCTATAATACTCTCCTTTTCAATGGAAATAAAGTAAAAATCCGGGCAACTTACAAGAAGCACCCGGATCTTATTATGAGTAATTTAACGAAGCGTTATTTTTTTCCTTTTTGTTTATCCTGTATCTCTTTCATCTTCTTCTGCTGTTCCTGCATCTGCTCTAATCGCTCCGACCATTTCGATTTTGCTTTCGGCTTCTTCCTGTTCTCACCGATCTTGACCAATATTTTTTCATGATCAATAATATAATTCTGTATAACAAATTGCAATATCAGTGTTACCAGGTTTGATACAGTATAATACCAGGTCAGGGCCGCAGGTAACCGGTTAAAGATAAACAACAGGAACACCGGGAATATATAAGGCATGTATTTCAATAACGGATTACTTTGATCCGGCGTCATGCTCATACTATATAAAGAGATCAGCAAACTCGTCAATACGGCAGTGATCGTGAATATGCTCAGGTGATTACCAAGTAGTGGAATGGTGGTTCCGAATTTTATCACATCATCAAATGCCGATAGATCTTTTGCCCATAAGAAATCTGCACCACGCAGATCGGGGTTCGCATTAAAGAAACTATATAAGGCAAAGAAGATCGGTATCTGGAAAAGAGCAGGTATACAACCTCCCAATGGGTTCACGCCTGCTTCCCTGAACAATTTCATTTGTTCCATACTCATCGCCTGCTGATCAGCACCGAATTTTTCTTTAAGCTTCGCAATCTCTGGTCTCAGCGCTTTCATTTTCGCACCACTCAAATAACTTTTATAAGTAAGCGGAGAAATAAGCAAACGGATAAATAATGTCAGCAAGGCAATAACGATCCCGAAGTTGCTGACAAAACTCTTAATGAAATCCCATACCGGCATGATCACCCAACGGTTGAGCGGACGTACAAACTGGTACATACCCTGACCAAGATTGATAAGTTTATCCAGTTTCAGATCATACTGCTTCAATGCATGCAGATCAGCCGGGCCATACAACATTTCAAGGTTAACAGTACCTGATGCCGGCACTTTCAATTGCATATTCGCAGTTGATTGTACAAGTATCTTTTCATCATTCGCAGGAACTTCCCAGGTCATTTTACCGGCAGTAAAATTTGATTTAGCAATAAGGAACGTATTGAAAAAACGTTGACGTACCCCGATCCAATTTACCGAAGAAGAAAAATCTTTGCTTGTACGGCGCGATATAGTATGATAATCAAATTCATCGTCGGTCACATAACCGATTTGTGTATTTTGTTTTTCGAAGTTGATATCCGTTTCCTGTTGTGCTGCTGCATAGTTCCAGGTAAGGTTCATAACCCCGGCCGTGAGCAACCTGCCGGCATTAGTCAATTGAATATCGAAGTCTACCATGTATTGTTTTGGCCTGATGGTAAACTTGTGTACTACTGAAGCAGTAGAACTGCTGTCAGCTTTTAATGTAAATGAAACGGTAGTACTACCATCAGCATTTTTTGCAGAATCGATCTGGCTGAAATAAAGATTCTTCGATTCGATGGCAGAACCATTCGCAGTGGTGCCGGTGCTGATAGGGTAACTGATATTATCAAAGTTGGTACCTGCGAGCCGTACGTGGCCGCTGTCCATGTTCTTATAATTTTTCAGTTCCACCCATTTAGGCTGACCACCTTTGCTGGTAAATGCAATTTTGAAAAGATCATTTTCAGCATATACCAACTGCTCTGTTCCGTGAAGAGCGTCCTGGTAGTTGCCGGCTTCTGCCGTTTTACTAGCCGAATCATTTCTAACAGAGTCTTTAAACGCTGTTACCGGATCAGGCTTGGGACGCTGAGCATTTTGAATAGAATCACGTATCGCTTGTTCATGTTGCAGTTTTGCATTGTCTCTATTAATATAAAAGAAATAAGCAAAAAAAAGCACTCCCAGTACCACAAACCCGAGAATGGTATTACGATCAAACTTCATCAGTAGTAAAAATTTAAAGACGGCAAAGATAGGTTTTTCAGTCTAACGTGCTTCAGTTATAAGCGGTCCGTTCGGTGAGTGGCGGTTTGGGTTCGGTAGTCTGTCAGTCGACAGTCGGCAGTCGCAGTCTGTCAGTTAGTTAAACGCTGGTTTGGCGGGTAAAAAAACTTTTAGAAACGTTTAAAGACATTTGAGTTAATCACCAGCCGACGTAGTTTTCCGTATTGATTTTATATGTCAAACTATAAAGACCTGCTTGCCTACAAACGTGCTTTCAAACTGGCGCTGGATATTTTTAAAATAACGAGGCGATTCCCAAAAGAAGAGTTGTACAGTCTAACCGATCAGATAAGAAGAAGCTCAAGAAGTGTTTGCTCAAACTTTGCTGAAGCCTATCGGAGAAGACAATATCCAAAGCATTTCGTTGCTAAACTGGCTGATTGCGATGCCGAAAATACCGAAACAGGTGTATGGCTTGATTTTGCCTTTGCATTTAAATATATAATGCAACCCGAGTATGATCAATTATACAAACAGAGAGATGAGGTTGGTAAACTTCTTAGCGACATGATAAAGTATCCAATGAAATATTGCTGAAGGGACTTCAAACATCAGCGTGCGACTGCAGACTGATAGACTGCCGACTGATAGACTGTCACTCCTGACTTACAAGATCACTATGCAAAACAGGCTTCTTCACATCTGCGCTCTTTTCTTCATGGGCCTTGGCGGCTTTGATGAAGTGAACGAAGACGGGTTGTGGACTTTCTACCGTGCTTTTTAATTCAGGGTGATATTGAACGCCGATAAAGAATGGGTGTGATGGCAGTTCAACGATCTCTACAAGGCCGGTACCAGGGTTCTTACCACTGGCTAACATGCCCGCTTTTTCGAATTGGTCGAGGTATTTGTTATTGAACTCCCAGCGATGACGGTGACGTTCGCTGACAGATTTTTTTCCATAAATAGTATGAGCCAATGTTCCTTCTTTGATCTCGCAAGGGTAAGCACCCAAACGCATGGTACCGCCTTTGGCAGTGACTTGCTTTTGTTCTTCCATGAGATCAATAACAGGATCTTTTGTTTGCGGCACCATCTCTGTAGAGTTGGCATCCGATAAGCCTAATACGTTCCTGGCAAACTCTATCACGGCCATTTGCATACCCAGACAGATACCAAAGAATGGCATTCCTTTTTCACGTGCATATTTTACTGCACAGATCTTTCCTTCTACTCCACGCTGACCGAAACCAGGCGCCACCAATAATCCATTTAAGCCAGCTAATTTTTCAGCGACATTATTCTCTGTGATAAACTCACTGTGAACATTCACTACCTGTACCTGGCACTCATTGATAGCGCCGGCATGAATAAATGATTCAAGAATTGATTTATAAGCATCCTGTAATTCGATATACTTACCGATCAATCCGATAGTAACTCTATGCTTGGGATATTTTAATTTATCCAAAAATTCTTTCCACCTGGAAAGCTCGGGTTCTTTATAATCAGTAATATTCAATTTCTTCATCACGATAACATCAAGCTTCTCACGCATCATGGCCAATGGCACTTCATAAATAGTAGGCGCATCAGCTGCTTCGATCACTGCCTCCTGTTTTACATTACAGAACAATGCGATCTTGCGACGAAGCTCAACAGAAAGTGAACGCTCAGTCCTGCACACGATAATATCCGGATGCACACCTTCCTGGCTCAGCATTTTTACACTGTGCTGGGTAGGTTTTGTTTTAAGTTCTTTTGCTGCTTTAAGATATGGAATGAGTGTAAGATGGATGACCACGCTATCTTCTTCCGGCAGTTCCCATTGTAATTGTCTGACTGCTTCTACAAAGGGCAAACTTTCGATATCACCTACTGTTCCACCGATCTCAGTGATGACAATATCAAATTCCCCACCCTGGCCCAACTGCAACATTCTTCTTTTTATCTCATCGGTGATATGCGGTACTACCTGAACGGTTTTACCGAGATAGGCGCCTTCTCTTTCTTTATTAATAACCGTTTGATAAATGCGACCAGTGGTCACGTTATTTGCCTGCGAAGTATAAATATTGAGAAAACGCTCGTAGTGGCCAAGATCAAGATCTGTTTCTGCGCCATCTTCCGTGACAAAACATTCACCATGTTCGTAAGGATTCAATGTACCGGGATCAACGTTGATGTAAGGATCAAACTTTTGAATGGTTACGCGCAAACCTCTTGCCTGTAACAGCTTTGCAAGTGATGCGGCAATAATGCCTTTACCCAATGAAGAAGTAACCCCGCCGGTTACAAAAATATATTTCGCCATAAAATGGTCAATTTGTTGTCACTTTAAAAAAATAATGGAATGGGCAAAATGCACATTTGCATGAACCTATGTTCTTGCTGAATCGCCGACAAAAAAAAACGTTGAGAAAGCCCACCCAAACTGACCATCGGATACTTCGCGTTACCCCTGTAAGGGTTCAGTATTAATTGAAGAACTTCCGGGAGGTCATGCAAAGATAAGGCTAATTATCTGCCGGTTAAAATCTGAATTAATGATGTGGAAAAAACGGGTATTTTTAATGCTGAAAAAACTGTTTATGAATAGAATAATTACGTTACTACTGATCCTATTGGTTTCCACCAATCTTTCTGCGCAAAAAACTTATATCTGGTGCGGTGTATTGATCGACGGCATTGCGGATGAGCCGAAAAAAAACATGACCATCATCATTGAAAAAAATAAGATCACTGCAATTGAAAGCGGATTTATTACCGCTGGGAAAGATGATGTCACCGTTGATCTGAAAACCAAAACCGTTACACCCGGATGGATGGACATGCATGTGCACCTCGAAGAAGAAACAAATCCAAATAGATACCTGCAGGAATTTACCATGAATCCCGCTGACTATGCATTTCAGTCAGTGAATTTTTCATACGTAACATTAATGGCTGGTTTCACTACCGTACGTGATCTTGGTGGTTCAGGTGTAAATATTTCTTTGCGTAATGCTATCAATAAAGGATTGATCAAAGGACCACGCATTTTTACAGCAGGCAAAGCGATTGCTACTACCGGCGGACATGCTGACCCTACTGATGGTTATCGTGCCGACCTCATGGGTGATCCGGGACCTGACCAGGGTGTTGTCAACGGACCTGATGAATGCAGGAAAGCCGTACGTCAACGATACAAAGAAGGATCGGACCTGATAAAGATTACTGCTACGGGTGGTGTATTAAGCGTAGCGAAAAGCAGCAACAATCCCCAGTTTACCGAAGAAGAGATAAAAGCGATTGTTGAAACAGCAAAAGACTATGGATTCAGAGTAGCCGTTCATGCACATGGTGCGGAAGGAATGAAAAGAGCGATCCGTGCGGGTGTTAATTCTATTGAACACGGAACTTATATGGATGACGAAGCCATCGCTTTATTCAAACAATATGGCACCTGGTACGTACCGACATTAACCGCCGGATCATCAGTAGCAGATTCTGCAAAGAAACCGGGTTATTATCCGCCGATCGTTACAGTAAAGGCATTGGAGATCGGACCAAAGATCAAAGCCACTTTTGCAAAAGCATATAAGGCTGGTGTTAAGATCGCTTTCGGTACTGATGCCGGAGTATACAGACATGGTATGAACTGGCTCGAATTCGGATATATGATTGAAGCAGGTATGAAACC
>JBDTPD010000130.1:0-8896 GCA_039932855.1 Chitinophagaceae bacterium
TTCATTAACCCATGACTGGAAAATCAATGATTCTGTTTCTGTTATCATACTCGCTTATGCAACCGGCGTGAGTGGGGATGAGTTTTTGATTACTATAAAAAACAAGAAGGAAATTATTTCTACTGCGCATATCAGCGATGAGACCGATAGTGATCCAGGTCCTGGAAATCCTGATTATTTTTGGAGTGATTATAAGCTGATCAACGACCGGACCATAAAAGTATCTGACCATAAAGAAACCAACGCAGGTGACGATAACGGCACGTCGCGTATTACATCAACAGAAACCTGGACAATACTTGATAATGGAAAAGCTATTAAAAAGGAAACAAAAAAGACCCTCTGATAAAAAGGGTCTTAAGGGGCAACCTGTATAAACAGGATTAATATTATCTTCTGTAATAAGTTCTTTCAGCTTCGCGTATTTCGTTGTCGCGCTCAGATTTCAAATCATGAATTGTTTTCTTTCTTTCTGAACGGCTGAGTGATTTATCATGACGTGCTGACCAGATCTTATCCTTATAGTCTGCTTTTATATCCTCGACTTCTAATGACAAACGACTTGGCCTGCTATAAGCATAGTAGCCAGGAGCGCCATAGTAGGGAGAATAAAAAGGGTTACTATAAAATCCCAGGCCTGCAGAAACGCGAACCGAACTTCTTCCCCGGTAAACGGGTCGTCCATGGTATCCACCACGATTTCCACCATGATATCCCCGTTGAGCTGATGCGCCGAGCGTCAATATGACTGCTGCGAACGCAATGATTAATTTTTTCATACACTTACGTTTTTATCTTTTCATCACTGTATTAATAACATATTAGAGGCCAAAAAGTGCGCAAAAGTGTCGGTCAGGATGAATAATAACAGAGCAATAACAATTACTCCCCTTTAGGGGTTGGGGGTCTTCTTCTTTGGTTTTGGCTTTACAAGGTCGTATGACCAATCGATCCATTCTTTTAATTGCGCAGTAGATACAGATCCATCTACGATAATGGTGTTCCAATGTTTTTTATTCATGTGCCAGCCAGGGATCACACAGGAATATTGGTCTCTTAATTCGACCGCTTTATCCGGATCGCATTTTATATTGAACTGGAGAGGGTTGCTATCAAGACCTGTTAATAGAAAAACTTTTCCCTCTACTTTAAACACAAGCGTATCCGGGCCGAAGGGAAGTGTTTCTTCCGCATCTTTCTTTGATAAACAGTATTCTCTCAATGATTCTATGTTCATGGTTTTGTATTTGCGGCCTGGAAAGGATTGGGGGACAAAATCGCGGTGACTTCTATTTCAATTAAATATTCCGGAGCAATCAATCCTTTTACTTCTACCATGGTCGCGCATGGTTTTATATTTTTAAAAAACTCACCATGCGCTTTTCCATATTCTTCCCAGCGGGAAATATCGGTAACGAACATTCTTGTTCTGACAACATCAGCCAAAGAAGCGCCGGCTTGTTTTAATACCTTTTCTATTTTCTGACAAATAAAATGCGTTTGATCATATGCGCTATTGCCGCCGATGAGATTATTGTTTTCATCGACAGCAACCGTACCGCCTACTTCTATTGTGTTTCCGATGCGCACAGCACGGCTATACCCTACGATATCTTCCCATTGTGCGCCGGATGAATAATTTATTCGTTGCATAAAGCTTATTATGATTTTATCTCAATATTTTCTGGTTTGATCAACTGCTCACCCATCATACGTAACAATAATTGTGCAACAGTGACCACATCTTTCTGACAATAAGTAGCGATGCGCGGAAGATCCTTGTCTTTCCAATATACTTCCCATACGCGACTACCATCAATATCGTCCTTGGGAGTAGGAATGCCCAGTGTATGTGCGAGTAGATTAAGTGATGTATAACTTTTAAAATCGCCGAACTTCCATAGTTCCATTGTATCGAGATGATTTACTTCCCATGGTTTTTTCCCGGAAGTATCCAGTAAAGTGGGGATTGGTATATTATTAACGATCATCCGGCGGCACAGGTAGGGAAAATCAAATTCTTTTCCATTGTGCGCGCAAAGAAAACGCGGTTCGCCAAACGACCATTTCTTCAGCATCTCAGCAAACTCTTGCAGGATGATTGCTTCATTATCGCCGGCGTATGATTTGATAATTAGTTTTTTCTGATCGTGTGAGCCTGAAACGAAACCGCAGCTAAGGCAGACTATTTTCCCAAACTCAGCATAAATGCCGGCGCGCGGATAAATGGTTTCTACTGTTTCTTCTTCTTTGTTTCTGATCAAATATCCGGCTTTGATATTCCATAACGGTTTCCATTCTGCAGGTACTTCTTCATAGGAAGCATATTGCGGAACGGTTTCGATATCCAGGAAGAGAATACTATGAATGGGATAGGGAGGCATAGAAAAATTTATACCTAAAAATAAAGAACCCCGTGCAAACGGGGTCTGTGTTTATCACGTTCTGTTTATGTTTTTATGCGCCTTCGATCAGACCAATATGGTTGCCAAATGGGTCCTCCACAATCGCAACGTGGATATCTCCACCAACATTGGAGCGTGGTTGTACCAACTTGCCGCCGATATCTGTTAGTTTTTTAGCGGCTTTTTCTGCATCATCAACGGCCCAGTAAGAAACAGAGTTGTTTCCTTTTGAAAAAAATTTGGGATCAGGGTCAAGTCCGAGTTCAAATCCATTGATATCAAATCCCACATACATGGCATCATCAAAGTATGGTTTAATGCCTGTTGCTTTTATATACCAGGCTTTGGCTGCTTCAATGTCATTGACGTGATAGATAACTGTGCGAAGTTTTTTAAACATAAAAAGCTTTTAAATGGAATTGATTGACTTACGCTGCTATAAATACTTCTCTCCTTTATTCCTTTTCACTTCCGCTACATATTCTTTTATCTCCTGCTCTTTTTCTTTTTTACAGATCATCAATACATCTTTTGTATCTACGATGATATAATCTTCCAGCCCCTGCAGCAACACTAATTTATTATTAGGCACATGCACCATACAGTTCTTTGCATCTACTATCATTACATGATCGCCTGCTACCGCATTCTGGAAATAATCTTTATTCATATTCTCCCAGGCGCTGTTCCATGTGCCAAGATCACTCCAGGAGAACGTAGCTGGTATTACATATACATTATCTGCATTTTCCATAATACCAAAGTCGATAGAAATATTGGTACATTGAGGATAGATGCTTTCAATGGCTTTGTCTTCTTCCGGCGTGTTGAATTTATCTTTCTCAGCCGCAAACACTTCATACATTTCCGGAAGATATTTGTCAAATGCCGCTAATATATTTTTCACCTTCCAGGTAAAGATGCCCGCGTTCCACAAGAAATCACCACTAGCCACGAAAGTCTTTGCGAGTTCAAGGTTTGGTTTTTCGGTAAACGTTTTTACTTTATGTACACCCGGCGCTACTTCCGGGGCATCATGTTGGATATAACCATATCCCGTGTTAGGAAAAGTTGGTTTTATACCAATTGTTACAAGTGCATTGATGCTGGTAACAAAATCAATGGCGCTGTGCGCTGTTTTTACAAAATGATCAACATCGGTGATCAGGTTATCGGCTGGCGCCGCCATCATTACTGCTTCAGGATCTTTCTGAAATAATTTGAATGCGATATAAGCAACACAAGGAGCTGTATTTTTCCGGGAAGGTTCGGCCAGTATGTTTTCTACAGGAAGTAATGGCAATTGTTTCTTTACCATATCTACATACTCGCGTGAAGTGATGATGTAGATATTCTCTGCAGGCACCACTTTACTATAACGTGAAAATGTCTGCTGAATCAATGTCTCACCGGTATTCAGGATATCCAGGAATTGCTTCGGATGATTGCTTCGGCTCATTGGCCAGAACCGGCTTCCGATTCCGCCAGCCATAATAGCAACGTAGTTGTGTTTGTTCATGTTTTAGGGTTGCCTGGGTATAAAGGAACGCAAAGCTATAATTATTTTGTGATCAGGAGGTCAAGTAAGTCTCAATTTGAAATCTGAGTTAAAATGAGAGTGGGAAACAGAGCGGGAGCGAATGACCTCCTCGCTCCCGCTCTGTTTCCCGCTCTTATATCAATCCTTCTTTTACCAGATCATGCAGGTGAATAATACCAAGGTATGTTCCATTTTCAACGACTGCCAGCTGTGTTATTTCTTTTTTACGAAGAATATCCAACGCTGTAACCGCTAACTCTTCCGGCGCAATCGTCTGTGGATTTTTTGTCATGATATCTGCCGCCTTCACATGATCGATGCTGATATTGTTTTTCAACATACGGCGCAGATCTCCATCGGTGATAATACCCAACAACATATTCTTCTCATCAGTAACAGCGGTTACTCCCAATCTTTTTTGCGTCATCTCTACGATCACATCTTTTAATGATTGATCAGGCAACACGGTTGGTTTTTCATTACCCGGATAAAGATCAGCCACACGCAGGTATAATTTTTTACCAAGTGTACCACCCGGATGAAACTTTGCAAAGTCCTCGGTCTTGAACCCTTTTTTTTCCATCAGGCACACAGCTAATGTATCACCCATTACTAATTGAGCGGTAGTGCTGGTAGTAGGCGCAAGATTATTTGGACAAGCTTCCTGTTCTACTGTTGTATTAAGAATGATATCAGAATGTTTTGCCAGATATGATGAGATACTACCAACCATTCCAATAAGAATATTTCCAAAATTGCGGATCAATGGCACCAATACTTTTATTTCCGGGCTCTCTCCGCTTTTGCTGATGATGATCACTACATCTTCCTGTTGTACAATACCCAGATCACCATGAATTGCATCAGCCGCATGCATAAAAATGGAAGGGGTTCCTGTTGAATTCAGGGTCGCCACTATTTTTTGTGCGATCACCGCGCTTTTACCAATTCCGCTGATAACAACGCGACCCTGACAGGCAGCCATAGCGGTCAGCGCTTTTTCAAAGTCATCATTGATAAAGGCGGCAAGATTAGCAATGGAGCGGGCCTCCAGTTCAATAGTTTGAAGCGCGATCTGTTTAAGGTTGGGCTGCATAAATTAATGTAAGCCGTTATTAGTGTTGCTTTTATTAAGAATTATAGCAACAGACAAGGGGCAAAATTATAGGTTTTAGTATGAAAGGCGCCGTTCATAGTTAATAAACCACTTTTTAACGATTCTTACATGGAGATACGGGTAATGGGTTGTAAATTCGCGACCGCTCGCTGAAAAGTGAGCCGGGAAGGGAAGACACCGCGCAAAAGAACTTTCTGAAAGATCAGCCGGACCACAGGTTTTTTGATTGCCCACCAACTTCCCTCCAGTATAGAGTGTAATCACTTATTAGTCCGATAAATACATATGCACAAGGCGAAAAAAAAGGCTGTGGGCAAATAAAGTATCGGCAAAATGAGTAACTTAAACAAATCCGCATGCGGGCAGATGCGGGAGGATCAGGAATGATCCGGTCCGACGAAATAACAGCGTAATGGCAACACAAGTAAAAAAGACAGCTGCGAAGAAAACAGTTAAAGAACAAGCAGCTCCCACGAAACGATTTGACCTTCACAAAGCGCTTCACGAATATTTTGGTTTTGATAAATTCAAAGGCAACCAGGAAAAGGCGATTGAATCCCTGCTGGCCGGTCATGATACATTTGTGATCATGCCTACCGGTGGTGGTAAAAGCCTTTGTTACCAACTTCCCGCCATGGTCAGCGAAGGTGTGGCCATTATCGTTTCACCACTTATTGCATTGATGAAAAACCAGGTGGATCTTGTCCGCGGTTATAGTAGCAATGATGAAGTGGCGCATTTTCTTAATTCTACATTAAATAAAAAAGAGATCAAGGAAGTACATGATGACCTGCTGAGCGGCAAAACAAAAATGTTGTACGTAGCGCCGGAAACATTGACAAAGCAGGAAAACATGGAATTCTTTTCTGATCTTAAAATATCTTTTTTCGCCGTTGATGAGGCACACTGTATCTCTGAGTGGGGACATGATTTCCGTCCCGAATACAGACGTCTTCGTGAAATGATGGTGCAGATAAGTCCGGATGTACCGGTGATTGCATTAACAGCAACCGCTACACCGAAAGTGCAGAGCGACATCATTAAAAACCTTGATCTGCAGGAGCATAATATTTTCATCTCTTCATTCAATCGTTCCAATTTATATTACGAGATACAGCCAAAGATCAAGAAGGCGCAAACGGATGAAAGCATTGTTCGTTTCATCAAAGGAATGAAAGGCAACAGCGGGATCATTTATACATTGAACCGCAAAACAACGGAAGAGCTTGCCAATATACTACTGGCAAATGGTATTAAAGCATGTGCCTATCATGCGGGCCTTGATAGTAAGTTGAGATCAGAAAGACAGGATAATTTTCTCAATGAAGATACTCAGGTGATCTGTGCCACTATTGCATTTGGAATGGGCATTGATAAACCAGATATCAGATTTGTTATTCACTATAATATTCCGAAATCAATAGAGAATTATTACCAGGAAACTGGTCGCGCTGGTCGTGATGGACTGGAGGGAAAATGTGTTCTCTATTATTCTCACAAGGATGTGAGCAAGCTGGAACACCTGATGCGCGACAAGCCACTTAGCGAACGCGAAGTAGGAGCACAGCTGATCAACGAAACAGTTGGTTATGCAGAGACAGGCGTGTGTCGTCGTAAAGTATTGATGAGTTATTTCGGGGAAGAATATGAAACAGAAAATTGCGGAAGCTGTGATAATTGTAAACATCCGAAAGAAAGAGTAGAAGCAAAAGCAGAAGCAGTGATTGTATTAAAAGCGATCAAGGCGCTTGATGAAAGATTTGCTACTGATTATGTAGTAAGAATTGTCAGTGGTAAATTGACTCCGCAGATCAAAATGTTCCGTCACGAAGGATTGGAAGTTTTTGGAAGTGGTAATGATAAGGACAATCATTTCTGGAACTCATTGATCAGGCAATTACAACTCGAAGGATTATTAAAGAAAGATATTGAAGAGTATGGCGTATTAAAATTCACCAAGAAGGGTGAAGCATTCTTAAAGAAACCAAAATCATTTGCGATCGTATTGAACAATACATTTGAAGATGCGAATGCAGATGATGAAGAAGATGCAGAAGGTGGCGGCGGAGCAGCAACAGACGATAAATTGTTTGAGATGCTAAAGGAGTTGAGACAGAAAGAGGCGAAGAAAAAGAATCTTCCTCCGTTTGTTATTTTCCTGGAAACATCTTTACAGGATATGGCTACACTATATCCAACTACTGTTGCAGAGCTGGATACCTGCCAGGGTGTGAGTAAAGGAAAGGCGATACGATATGGTAAACCATTCGTTGACCTGATTGCGAAGTATGTAGAAGAAAATAATATTGAGAAGCCGGATGACTTTGTGATGAAGAGTGTGGTGAATAAAAGCGGCAATAAAGTATTTATCATTCAGCAAACAGATAAGAAGGTAGCGCTGGAAACTATTGCGAAGAATAAAGGCTGGAAATTGGATGAGATGCTGGAAGAAATGGAAACAATTGCAGCAAGTGGTACCAAGCTCAATCTTGATTATGCGATTGATGAAATGCTGGATGAATATGAGCAGGAAGAGATCATTGAATACTTCAAAGGTTGCGAAACTTCTTCTTTACAGGTAGCGCAGGAAGAGTTGGCTGATCAGAATTTTAACTGGGAGCAGCTAAAGATCATGCGGATCAAGTTCTTAAGCCAATACGGGATGTAAGGATAAATCAGAGAAAAAGGCGGCACTTTGGTCATTTTAACCCGGTAATCTGCTGTTTTTTAGTAAAAATCCTTCTATATTTGCAGCCCATTGTTCGGTGCGGTAGCTCAGTCGGTAGAGCAAAGGACTGAAAATCCTTGTGTCGGCGGTTCGATCCCGCCCCACACCACGAAAAACCTGGCAAATAGCTGGGTTTTTTTGTGCCTCAATTGTTTAGTTGGAAACTGGCTCTATTCACTACACCTTCGATCCAGTCAAACGCATCCAGCCGCATTAATTTTTCCATGAGATTAGGAGGTAGTTGTTCCAGTGTTAAAAAACTTCCTGCTATCTGACCAGTGAGAGAAGCGTTAGTATCTGTATCACCACCCGCTGCAATTACCTCGCTAAGTATACTTTCAAAACTAGTTTTTTTTATTTGCGAAGCAGCGAAAATGGCAAGAGGAATAGAATCTGGTGCATATCCACTAGTTCCAAGTTTTGCGACTTCTGTAATTGAATTGGGATGAAGTTGATTTATTTCCATCAACCGATCTCTTGTTCTTGTATCAGGAAGATCTGAAATTATTATGTCCAGAAGATTCATATCATCAGTCCACACATTGTGTATTATTGCTCTTATTGCTAATACAACTGCTAATGCTCCAGTGTAGGCTTCATCATTTCTGTGAGTTATTCTGCAAAAATCTCTTATCTCCTCTCTCGACACAGCTTTTTTAAATGCGAATGGCGCTATTCGCATAGCCGCACCATTACCTGCGGCATACTCACCCGTTCTTCCGACCAAGCTCCAATGACCCCCAACCTCCAATTCTCTAAGTGCTTTTAATGTACTGGCCCCTAATCCCGATAATTTTTTTCGTTTGTAGTACTGGACAAACTTATTAGCAAGTATTTCCGGTGTTATTATAGTGTTTTCAGCGATGGCTTCGCAAGTTGCCAAAGTAAGTTGCGTATCATCAGTAATTGCCCAACTATAGACAGGAGTTTTCTTTCCGCCGAGATAGAAGGTAGTAGTAACATTATCCCCTTTTACATTTTCATAGCCACTTCCCCACGCGTCGCCTATTGCACCGCCTATAATGCAACCCTGAAATCTCTTATGTAGTATATCGGTTTGAGCAGAAGATTCCATTATTGAAAATAATAGTTCTTTAGCAAAAGAC
>JBDTPD010000131.1:0-8881 GCA_039932855.1 Chitinophagaceae bacterium
CATTCCAAAAAAATTAGGAAGCCTTATCGATGAGGGTGAATTGCTCACCAGTCTTTCTGACAACAGCCAGATGTTTGCCTATTTCAATGTATCAGAACCAGAATATCTCGAATATGAAAGCAATGCAAAATCCCGTGGTAATAATAAAGTAAGCCTCTTGCTTGCAAACAATGAACCGCTTAAATCAAAAGGTGATGTAGAAGTCATCGAGAGTGAGTTTGATAATGAAACCGGCAACATTGCTTTCAGGGCAAGATTCCCCAATCCTGATAAATTATTAAGAAATGGTGAAACAGGTAAAGTGATGATGACAATGCCGATCAGCAATGCATTGGTCATTCCACAAAAAGCAACCTATGAGATCCAGGATAAGAAGTATGTGTTTGTAGTTGATAAGAATAATGTAGTGAAGTCAAGAGAGATCAGCATCACCGGCGAATTACCCGATGTATATATTGTAAAAAGCGGCCTCGGTGAAGATGAGAAGATCTTACTCGAAGGTGCACAACGTGTAAAAGACGATGATAAGATCAGCTATGATTATAAAAAACCCGGGGAAGTCATCTCCGGTTTGCGTTTGAAAGCTGAATAATAGTTCAACCCTAATAAAGACCTTCCATGTTTAATAAGTTTATACACAGGCCCGTACTTTCTATCGTTATATCACTCATCATTGTTTTCCTCGGTGTACTGGCGATGATCAAATTACCTGTAACACAGTTCCCTTCTATTTCTCCACCCAAGGTGAATGTGACAGCAGACTATCCCGGGGCCAACAATGAATTGATGATTAAGTCCGTCGTTATTCCATTGGAACGTGCATTGAATGGGGTACCGGGTATGAAATACATTGCCTCAGATGCAGGTAATGATGGAGAAGCATCGATACAGGTCGTATTCGATCTGGGAACCGATCCAAACCAGGCATCACTCAACGTACAGAACAGGGTAGCGTCGGTAGTAAATAAATTACCGCCATTGGTAGTAAGAGAAGGAGTCAAGATCACACGCGAGGAATCAAACATGTTGATGTATGTAAACCTTTACAGTACAGATACCGCCGCCGATCAGAAATTCCTGTTCAACTTTGCAGATATCAATGTACTCTCGGAATTAAAACGCATCGATGGTGTTGGATTTGCTGATATCCTTGGTAACCGTGAGTACGCCATGCGGATATGGTTAAAGCCTGATCGTATGCTTGCGTATAAGATCTCTGCCGATGAAGTAATGAAAGCGCTGGATGAACAAAGCCTGGAAGCCTCACCGGGTAAAACAGGAGAGAGTTCAGGGAAGCGTTCTGAATCCTTCGAATATATTCTAAAGTATCCCGGTCGTTTCACTACGAAGGAAGAGTATGGAAATATTATTTTGAAGTCAAATGCTAATGGTGAGATACTCCGGTTGAAAGATGTAGCGGATATAGAGTTTGGAAGTTCCATGTATGATATCTATTCCAACATCAATGGTAAACCATCGGCGGCCATCGTGTTGAAACAATCATACGGAAGTAATGCCAGCCAGGTCATCGCAGATGTAAAAGCTAAATTAGCAGAGATCAAAGCAACGTCATTTCCCAAGGGAATGGATTATGAAATAAGTTATGACGTATCCACCTTCCTCGATGCATCAATCGATAAAGTAATTCATACACTCGTTGAGGCATTTATACTAGTAGGGCTTGTTGTATTTCTCTTCCTTGGTGACTGGCGCTCCACATTGATACCAGCCATTGCTGTACCCGTATCATTGATCGGAACATTTGTGTTCATGCAATATTTCGGCATCACACTTAACCTCATCACCTTGTTTGCATTGGTACTGGCCATCGGTATTGTGGTAGATAATGCCATTGTGGTCATTGAAGCCGTGCATGCGAAGATGGAAACAAAAGGTCTTTCTGCATCAAAAGCTACACAGGAAGCCATGCATGAGATCAGCGGAGCCATCATCGCTATCACTTGTGTAATGGCTGCGGTGTTTATTCCTGTTGCTTTTATGTCGGGTCCTGTTGGTATATTCTACCGGCAGTTTTCTATCACCATGGCTACATCAATTATACTCTCTGGTGTGGTAGCATTGACATTGACGCCGGCACTTTGTGCCATGATGTTGAAGAACACACATGGGCAGCCGAAAGAGAAAACCATTCTTCAAAGAATACTTAATGGATTCAATAACTGGTTCGGTAGGCTCACCGGCAGGTATCAGAAAGTATTGGGGAAAATAGTTAACAAGCGACTCGTCACTTTCCTGATGTTTGCCGGCTTTAGTGTTGGAATTTATTTTTTAAATAACAGTCTTCCATCAGGCTTTATTCCGAATGAGGACCAGGGAATGTTTTATGCAGTCATTCAAACCCCTCCCGGATCATCATTGGAAAGAACGAATGAAATAGCAGAGCGGTTACAAAAGATTGCTGAAAAGATGGAAGATGTAAAATCAGTTTCTGCACTTGCGGGTTATGAAATTCTCAGTGAAGGAACTGGCTCCAACTCCGGAACCTGTTTAATTAATCTCAAAGGATGGAACGAGCGCAAACATTCCGTTCAGCAGATCATCGATGAACTGGAAGAAAAATCGAAAGACATTTCCGGCGCTACTATTGAATTCTTCGGGCCACCTGCCGTTCCCGGGTATGGTGCAGCCGGTGGATTTGAATTGCGTTTGCTTGATAAAGCTGGTTCCGGTGATTACAAGAAAATGGAAACAGTGAATGATGATTTTGTAAAAGAACTCAACAAACGAAAAGAACTTTCTTCCGTATTCAGTTTCTATAGCGCCAGTTTCCCGCAGTACATGTTACATATTGATAATGATATTGCGCAGCAAAAAGGAGTTAGTATCGACAACGCGATGAATACATTGTCGACGTTGGTGGGAAGTAACTATGAGATCAGTTTCATCAAATTCGACAGGCAGTACAAAGTGATCGTGCAGGCATCTGCCGAATACAGGGCATTACCGGAAGACATTCTTAATCTCTATGTAAAGAATGATCGTGATGAAATGGTGCCCTTTTCTGCATTTATGAAAATGGATAAAGTGTACGGTCTTTCGGAAATCACGCGTCACAATATGTATAACTCTTCTGAGATCAGTGGTTCCGCTGCACCGGGATATAGTAGTGGTGAAGCAATACAAGCGATCAATGAAGTCGCACAAAAATCGCTGCCGAGAGGATTTGGTATCGATTGGGCTGGTATATCAAAAGATGAAGTAGGTCGTGGTAATGAAGCGGTATTCATCTTCCTTATCTGTCTCGGATTTGTGTATTTAATTCTTGCGGCACAATATGAAAGTTTTGTATTGCCATTCGCAGTTATTCTTTCATTGGTCGCTGGTATATTCGGTGCATTTCTCCTCCTGAAATTATTAGGATTGGAAAATAATATCTATGCACAGGTAGCTGTGGTGATGTTGATTGGTTTACTTGGGAAGAATGCCGTGTTGATCGTTGAATTTGCTGTGCAAAAACATCGCGCTGGATACACGGTGTTGCAGGCAGCGATTGAAGGATCGACTGTCCGTTTCCGACCCATCCTTATGACATCCTTTGCATTTATTGCAGGATTGATACCATTGGTATTTGCAACGGGTCCCGGTAAAATTGGTAACCGCACTATTGGCACCGCTGCTGCAGGTGGTATGTTGCTCGGAACTGTCTTTGGTGTATTGATCATACCGGGCCTGTATTATTTTTTCGGAAAAATTTCCGAGAAGAACATACTCGTTACTAACGAAGATGAAAATCCATTAACGGAACAAATTGATAATAATGTTTAAGTTGACAATAAATAGATTCGCAGGTTTACTCATCATCTGTGCAGCTATCGGCAGTTGCAAAGTGCCGGCTATTACGGCAAAAGGAGATACTAAACCTGTTCCCACCTCTTTTGAAACAAGTGTTGATACAACGAATAGTTCGGCAATCAGGTGGCGTAATTTTTTTACGGATAAAAATTTAATAGATCTCATCGATACAGCATTGGCCAATAACCAGGAGTTGCTGATCACCTTGCAGGAGATCGAAATTGCAAAGAATGATATCCGCATGAAAAAAGCAGCGTTGCTTCCATCGGTAAATCTTGGGGGAGGCATTGGTGTAGAAAAAGTGGGCAGGTTTACCAGCCAGGGTGCCGGTGATGCATCGACTGAGATCAGGCCCGGGAAAAAAGTACCTGATGCACTGATGGATTATACTGTAGCTGCATCGGCCAATTGGGAAATAGATATCTGGAAGAAATTACGCAATTCAAAAAAAGCAGCGGTCACGCGTTACTTGTCAACGATCGAAGGAAAGAATTTTGTATTGACAAACCTGATCGCTGAAGTGGCAAGTTCCTATTATGAGTTACTGGCACTGGATAATGAATTATCTATTGTACGACAAAATATCGGTCTGCAAAATAATGCGCTTGGTATTGTAAAGGTGCAGAAGGAAGCGGCAAGAACAACAGAGCTCGCAGTAAAAAAATTCGAAGCAGAAGTATTAAAATCACAAAGTCTCGAATTTGATCTTCTTCAGCAGGTAACAGAAACAGAAAACAGGCTTAATTTATTATTAGGTCATTATCCGCAGACAATTGCCAGGGATACCAGTGATTTTCTAACGTTGTTATCGCCGGTAGTCAATTCAGGAATCCCCTCGCAGTTATTGGAAAACAGACCTGATATCAAACAAGCAGAATTGGATCTTGAAGCAGCAAAGCTGGATGTAAAAGTGGCGCGTGCAGAATTTTATCCATCATTGGGAATTTCAGCGGCATTAGGGTTCCAGGCATTTAATCCAACTTATCTCTTTAGATTCCCTGAATCATTATTGTATTCAGTCGCAGGGGACCTTGCTGGTCCGCTGATCAATAAAAATGCGATCAAGGCAGAATTCTATAGTGCGAATGCCAGACAATTGCAGGCATTGTATAATTATGATAAAACAATTCTGAATGCATACCTCGAAGTATCAACACAATTATCAAACATCAGTAACCTGGGAAAGAGTTATGAGTTGAAATCCAAACAAGTCGACGCATTAACCCAATCAATCGATATCTCCAATGATCTTTTCAAATCAGCCCGTGCCGATTATTTCGAAGTGTTGATGACGCAACGCGATGCACTCGAATCAAAACTTGAATTAATTGAAACAAAGAAGGAGCAGATGAATGCGGTAGTTGATGTCTATAGGGCACTCGGCGGAGGTTGGCAATAGGCAATAGGCTCCCGATAGCTATCGGGATAGCAATTGGCAAAGAGCTTTAACACCAGCAGTAATAAAATATTTCGATACACATCATATCGCCGGAGGCGATCCGTGCATCCGTGGCTAAGTATTTTCTTTTACGCCGTGGCGTAAGAATTATAAGTTATGAATTATGAATACTGCGTAATATTTACGCCACATTCATAATTCATAATTCATAACTCATAATTCTGATATTTTGACCTGAGCACCTATCCCACATTAAATTTTCATCTTCTCCGAACCATTAATCATGCGTATCGTTTAATATGGTTACTTTCCCTATATATTCCAAAATCTCAACAATCATTTACCATGATAAAAACAAAAGCATACGCCGCACAGGACGAAAAAACCCCACTCGCTCCCTGGACCTTCGACAGACGCGATGTTGGCCCTCACGATGTTCAATTCGATATTTTATTTTGCGGAGTCTGTCATTCAGACCTGCACCAGATCAAAAACGATTGGTTCCCCGGTATATTCCCGATGGTACCTGGTCACGAAATAGTAGGACGTGTTATCAAAGTTGGTGATCACGTAAAGAAATTTAAAGTAGGTGACCTCGCAGGTACCGGTTGCATGGTTGACTCCTGCCGTGTTTGTGAAAATTGCAAACAGGATCTCGAACAATATTGCCTCAACGGAAGTTCACAAACCTATAACGGAACGGAACAGGATAAAAAAACTCCTACTTACGGTGGCTATTCAAATACCATCGTCGTCAATGAAGATTTTGTGCTGCATGTTTCTGAAAAATTAAATCTCGCTGCTGTTGCCCCGCTACTTTGTGCCGGCATTACAACCTATTCACCATTAAAACATTGGAAAGTAGGTAAAGGACATAAACTAGCGGTGTTAGGCTTGGGTGGCCTTGGACATATGGCTGTCAAATGGGGTGTAGCATTTGGTGCAGATGTAACGGTATTAAGTACATCCCCAAAGAAAGAAGCAGATGCCAAAAAGCTCGGCGCCCATCATTTTGTAGTTACTACTGATCCGGCACAGGTGGAAGCTGAAAAAGGATCATTTGATTTTATATTAGATACTGTATCGGCCCCGCATGATTTCAATATGTATCTTTCTTTATTAAAAACAAATGGTGTTCATATTTGTGTAGGTGTGCCTCCTGAGCCCGCGGCCATATCAGCCTTTAGTTTATTAGTTGGACGTAAGAGTTTGGTGGGTTCTGCTATCGGTGGTATTGCGGAAACCCAGGAAATGCTGGACTATTGTGCAAAGCACAACATCGTTTCAGATATAGAAATGATCAACATAAAAGATATTGATAAAGCTTTTGATCGTATGGTTAAAGGTGATGTTCGTTACCGGTTTGTAATTGATATGGCTACCTTATAGTAGTATGATCGTTTAATTAGAAAGTCAAAATTTAAAAGTAAAAAGTCAAAATAGCAGTGTGTTATTTTGACTTTTTACTTTTAAATTTTGACTTTCTTTGAGAATTAGTACCTTAAAGAAAAACTTACTGTGCGTCTTAAACCTTTTCTCCAACCATTCGCAATGGCAATAGTATTACAGTTCTTTACTAATAAAGGATTACTGCTTGCTCAATCCCCAACTCCGAAAGGTAATTTCGATAATGTAATGCGTGTTGTCAGGCAACAATACGTTGATCCGGTAAATATCGATTCAATCATAGCGCAGGTAACGGCGGAATATCTCAATAGACCTGCTACCATCGAAGCTATTTTAACCAAACTCGATCCTCATAGCAGTTATTTCCCACCAAAAGAATACATGGAATTCCGGCAGGGACTTTCCAGCAGTATAAAGGGAATCGGAATAGAATTTTTTATCTACCGCGATACGGTAATGATCAGTCGTACCATGGATGGTGGGCCTGCGCAACAACACGGGCTGCGAACAAGCGACCGGATCATTCGTATAGACGATAGCATAATGACTGGCAAGGCTGCAAATTTTGATAACGTGATACCACGGCTTATCGGAAAAAGAGGAACTGATGTAAACGTAACATTTCTCCGGCATGGAGATATCACTCCGCGACAAATAACGATCACGCGTGACAGTATACCAATAACCAGTGTAGATGCAGTTGCGATGCTGGATAAACAAACCGGTTATATTTTAATATCACGGTTTGCACAATCTACCGGTACCGAATTCGCTACCGCGCTGACAAAGTTGAAAAGTCAGGGTATGAAAAAACTGATTCTCGATCTCCGGGAAAATTTTGGTGGATTGATGAGCCAGGCCATTGCAATAGCTGATCAGTTGTTGCCCGATAAAAGGTTGATTGTATATACCGAAGGAAATAAAAGTCTGCGTGAAAATAGAGTGGCTACTCCTGGTGGTCTTTTTGAAACAGGTCCGCTGATTGTGCTGGTCAATCAGAATACCGCCAGCTCTGCTGAAATACTCACGGCTGGTCTGCAGGCCAATAAACGCGCTATCGTTATCGGACAACGAACCTATGGCAAGGGACTGGTACAGCAGTTGATAACACTGGATGATTCTTTATCGGGATTAAAACTTACTACTGCACGCTATTATACAGCCGATGGTCATTGTATTCAACGCTCATATAAAGAAGGCACCGTAGAGTATCTTGATGAATATGCAGCTATACTGGAAAACGGTGGTGATATTCCTGATAGCCTTGCTAAAAAAGTAACAGTAGACTGGGGTATACAACCAGACATTTATTTATCGTTGGATAGTAGCAGCAGCGGTAAACTATATAAACTTATTTCCCAGCGCGATTATTATTCGGAAGCCGCCTTTCGCTGGTATGCGGATAATCCGGAAATGTTCGTTCACATTAAGGATCTGTCGGCTTTCAGGAATACCTATAAAGTTCCCGATGAAATGTTATCTTTCTTCCGGGACTATGTGTCAGAGCGTGAAAACCAACTTCCGTATAATGTACACAAATTGAAATATACTGAGGCATCACTCAAACAATTAACACCCAGGATTGCCACTACATTAAAAGCATACCTGGCAAGAGAAATATGGAACAATCCTGAAATGTACATTTTACTGACAGCTGCTGACGAACAGGTACAGTATGCGTTAAAGTTGCTGAAGAAATAAGTTGTTGGCAGTCGGCAGTCGGCAATGGGAAACTAATAAAGATATGTCATGCATAGTAACTAATGAGCATCATATCGCCGAAGGCGATCCGTGCATCCATGGCTAAGTATTTTACGCCATGGTGCGTGTCCTCACGCACCAATTTATTTATAAGCTTGTACTGCATTAAAGTTATCGGTGTGTGAGGCCACACACCATGGCGTAAGAAATAGATCATCGCAATTTTCTGCTATTGAATAAACATCCTGTGATCTTAATAATAAGTATAATAAAACGGCAGTGTAAGCGCCCCACCTGCAATTTTTACTTGCAGCTTTGTCACTCTCTCCTGCATATCATATGTATAAGTATAATCGTAAAGAACATCTCCGCTCTGCAGCGTTGTTTTCTTCACCAGGTGTTTGCTGGCAGATCCCAAAAAAGATAAACCAAAATTATCAGTGCCTAAGCTGTTGGTCTTTGTTAAATCATAATCCGTATAATAAGTAACTATTGTTTGACCAGTATTACTTGCAAATTCTGTGGTGCTCGTGCCGGTCGCTCCAATTACCACATCCCCGA
>JBDTPD010000132.1:0-8779 GCA_039932855.1 Chitinophagaceae bacterium
TCTTCAATCATTTCTGTTTACCACCAATAGAAGTTGAAATACTTGCCCCTCCTGCATTCCAGGCCATTGCTTACTTAAGTGATCTTTCGGGTATGTCATTTGGTGTTCCAATACAATGAAAAAGGAGAATATAACCCGATTGGGTCCTGAAGCACCAGGATGGAAACATATTATCATAGTATTGGTTGCTGTGGCTATTCTTATTGGTCTTTCCTGGATAGCCTGGTTCAAATTCGGCTGGTTTCATTAATGAAAGGCAAATGAAAAATCAGAGGATTTAGTATGGATCATTATTGCCTGGTTACTTGCCGGTGGTTTAGTAGTAATTGCTTCACAATTCATAATATTATTCACTCATAATCAAACTATATGTTTTTAACTGTAATGCTGATCGCAGGCGGGCTTATTTGCTTTTGGCTCTTTTTTAAATCTATTGATCTGTTCGAAAAAATTTAACCACTATGATGAACGCATTATTTATTCTATCCATTCTCGTATTCGTTTACCTCGTTTACGTTTTAATCAAACCTGAAAAATTCTAAGGCAATGAACAGCGAAATTCTAGGCACTCTACTCATTTTCCTTTTAACGCTGCTTCTGGCTTATCCGCTCGGTAAGTATATCGCCAGGGTATTTAAAGGAGAACGCAACTTTCTGGATTTTATGAATCCTGTTGAACGTTTCTTCTTCAGGGTTTGCGGGATTAATGTCAATGAGAAAATGAACTGGAAACAGTTCCTGAAAGCAATGCTCACCATTAATATGTTATGGTTAGTGTACGCCTTTTTTATGCTTGTCTTTCAGGACAAATTACCATTGAACCCCGATGGCAATCCTGGCCAAACACCAGACCTGGCCTTTAATACAGCGATCAGTTTTTTGGTGAACTGTAACCTGCAGCATTATTCTGGGGAAACGGGCCTGACTTATTTTACCCAATTATTTGTTGTTACCTTTTTGCAATTTGTAAGTGCTGCTACCGGTATTGCTGTATTGATCGGTTTATTAAATGCATTCAAAGAAAAAACCACAAAAAATCTTGGCAATTTCTGGAACTACTTTGTAAAATCTATTACACGAATTTTATTGCCATTAGCTTTGATAGTTGCCATTGTATTGGCATTTAACGGAACACCAACAAGTTTTGATGGAAAAGATACCATCACCACTTTGCAGGGAGATACCGTGCAGGTATCAAGAGGTCCGGCTGCGGGTATGATTGCCATTAAACAAATCGGCACCAATGGTGGTGGATGGTTTGGTGTTAACTCTGCACACCCATTAGAGAACCCTAACTATATTACTAACGCTGTTGAAACTATTGCGATTTTATTGATCCCTGTTGCACTTGTTTTTGCATTAGGCTTTTATCTTAATAAAAGAAGACTGGCCAACGTGATTTTCGGTGTCATGACATTTTTATTTGTCATTTTCTGTGCTATCAATATTTATTATGAAACAAAAGGCAACCCGGCTATTGATAAACTAGGTATTGCACAATCTACCGGCAATATGGAAGGCAAAGAAGTTAGGTTCGGTGCCGCGGCAACGGCGTTCTGGAGTGTAGCCACCACTTCCACATCGAATGGCTCAGTGAATGGTATGCATGATAGCTTAATGCCACTGTCCGGTGGTGTGGTCATACTAGATATGATGGTGAATGCATTGTATGGTGGCGTTGGTGTAGGTATTTTAAATTATTTCATCTTTATCATCATTGCAGTATTTATTTCCGGGTTAATGGTGGGACGAACACCGGAGTTTATGGGACATAAAGTAGAAGCAAGAGAAGTAAAAATCGCCGCGCTTATAACACTGCTCTCAGCATTCCTGATAAAAGGATTTACAGCACTTGCTGCATATATGGTTGCCCGTCATCCTGAAATGGCCTGGCAGGTAAAACCGGGTGCATGGCTTAACAATCCATCATATCATGGATTTTCTGAAATGCTTTATGAGTACACATCTGCCAATGCAAATAATGGCAGTGGCTTTGAAGGCCTGGGGGATAACAACATTTTTTGGAATGTGACTACTGGTATTGTATTGTTACTGGGAAGGTTTTTACCCATCATTGCACCAATTGCTATAGCAGGCTTACTGGCGAACAAAAAATTCATTCCGGAATCACCCGGTACTTTACGAACCGACTCCGGCACATTCGGAGTAATGACACTGGCCGTGATCATTATACTCACTGCCTTATCCTATTTACCAGCGCTGGCATTAGGGCCCATTGCAGAATTCTTCTCCTTATAATGTAATAACAGAAAACTCATGACTCATAATAAACGATCTATTAAACTTTTTGAACCAGCATTGGTTGGCACAGCCATCAGGCATTCATTTGTAAAGTTGAATCCCCGGTTAATGATTAAGAACCCCGTGATGTTTACGGTAGAGATCGGTACCGCTATCATGCTGACAGTTTCCATTTATCAATTGGCTACAGGCGACCATGCGCAGGGGGCATTATGGTACAACATTACCATCTTCGTGATCCTTTTACTCACCGTATTGTTTGCCAATTTTGCCGAAGCACTGGCCGAAGCAAGAGGTAAAGCACAGGCAGAGAGTTTGCGAAAAACCAGGCAGGATACGCCCGCAAAAAAGATTATGGTAAATGATGTGTATGCAGTTGTACCCTCGTCTCAGTTAAAGAAAAACGACTTGTTTATATGCGAAGCGGGTGACATCATCCCGATGGATGGAGAGATAGTTGAAGGGATTGCTACTATTGATGAATCAGCCATTACTGGTGAGTCTGCACCTGTTATCCGTGAAGCAGGTGGTGATAAATCATCCGTAACAGGTGGCACCAGGGTATTGAGTGATAAAATAAAAGTGAAAGTGACTACAGAGGCAGGCGAATCATTCTTAGATAAAATGATTGCCCTGGTAGAAGGTGCATCAAGACAAAAAACTCCCAACGAAATTGCGTTAACCATCTTACTGGCTGCCTTTACACTCATATTCATTATTGTATGTGTAACGCTGAAACCATTTGCCGATTATGCCAATACACCCATTACCATCGCTGCTTTTATCTCTTTATTTGTTTGCCTGATACCTACCACTATCGGAGGGTTGTTGTCTGCCATTGGCATTGCCGGAATGGACAGGGCTTTGAGAGCAAACGTGATTGCCAAGAGTGGTAAAGCAGTTGAGACTGCCGGCGACATTGATGTATTGCTATTGGATAAAACAGGCACTATCACCATCGGCAACCGGAAAGCCACCAATTTTTACCCGGCCAATGGTATTGACAGCGCAGCTTTCATTGAAGCCTGTACATTATCATCTTTAGCCGATCAAACACCAGAAGGAAAATCAATTGTTGAGCTGGCCAACCTTAACATAATAAACTTCAATACGACGAATGCACGATTCATTGAATTTACTGCTGAAACAAGAAGTAGTGGTGTTGACTTAGCTGATGGAAGAAAAATCAGGAAAGGTGCCTATGATTCCATCCGGAATATTATTACAAAGGCAGGTAATTCATTTCCTGAAGAAACTTCAGAGAGAGTAAAAATTATTGCATCTAATGGTGGTACCCCTTTGGTAGTTAGTCAGAATGAAAAGGTGTTAGGTGTGATTGAATTGCAGGATATTATTAAACCTGGTATACAGGAACGTTTTCACCGGTTACGCAAAATGGGAGTAAAAACCGTAATGGTTACCGGTGACAATCCGTTGACTGCGAAATTTATTGCTGAAAAAGCAGGAGTAGATGATTTTATTGCTGAGGCAAAACCAGAGGATAAAATGAATTATATCCGTCAGGAACAGCAAAACGGAAAATTAGTAGCCATGATGGGTGATGGCACCAATGACGCACCGGCACTCGCACAAGCAGATGTTGGCGTAGCTATGAACAGTGGAACAGCAGCAGCGAAAGAAGCCGGCAACATGGTGGACCTGGATAATGATCCAACCAAGCTGATTGAGATTGTGGAAATAGGAAAACAGTTATTGATAACAAGAGGTACACTCACCACATTTTCTATTGCCAATGATGTGGCAAAATATTTCGCCATCGTTCCGGCTTTATTCATTGCATCTATACCGGCCCTGCAATCATTAAATATTATGGGATTGAAAAGCCCTGAGTCAGCAATACTTGCTGCGGTTATTTTCAACGCCATCATTATCCCGATGCTCATACCATTAGCACTGAAAGGCGTGGCCTATAAGCCTATTGGAGCATCTGCTTTGTTAAGAAGGAATCTGCTGATATATGGTTTAGGAGGTGTTATCGTGCCATTTATTGGTATCAAATTAATTGATATGCTCCTTGGCTTATTTATGTAATTGTAAAAAAGAATAAAATGAAAAAGAACTTACTAATATCCCTGAAACTTACCCTGGTCATGATTGTGCTTTGTGCAGTCATTTATCCGCTCCTTATTGCTGCTGCCGGAAAGGTTACAAAAGGTGCTGGTAAAGGCAGGACTGTTTTGGTAAATGGTAAAGTAGTTGGCTATGAAAACATAGGGCAAAAATTTACGGATGATAAATACTTCCAGGGCCGGCCTTCTTCCGTTGATTATAATGCCGCTGGTTCAGGCGGGAGTAATAAAGGACCATCTAATCCTGATTATCTGCAGATAGTAAAGGATCGGATTGATACATTCCTGGTACATAACCCCGGCATTCGAAAGGAAGAAATCCCTGCTGATTTAGTCACTGCAAGTGGAAGCGGATTAGATCCACATATTTCACCCGCAGCTGCTTTTGTACAGGTAAAAAGAATTGCTGCGGCCAGGAGTTTACCTGAAGATAAAGTAAGGACATTGGTGAATGATCAAATTGAGAAGACAATCCTTGGTCCATCCATAATCAATGTGTTGAAAATAAATATTGCATTAGATAGTTTAAAGTAACAGATTATTTAAATTGAAAGAAAATGGAAAAGTTTCTAATCAGGGCAACCATATTAATAAGCATACAATGCAAAGATGATATTTTGCAGCCCTTATTCATTGCCGATAATACACATTTACTACTTCATCCATAACTGTTTCGTTTTAATATGTCAGAACTGGAAGCAAATAAATGGTTGGAAAAAATTCAGCAATCTGGAAAAGGAAAGCTGAAGATATACATCGGTATGAGTGCCGGTGTGGGAAAGACCTATCGCATGTTGCAGGAAGCGCATAATCTCTTGCGCAAGGGCATCAATATAAAAATAGGTTATGTGGAGACACATGGAAGAAAGGAAACAGAAGCATTAATTGAGGGATTACCTCTTATTGCCAGAAGAAGGGTTTTTTATAAAGGTAAACAACTCGATGAACTGGATGTCCAGGCAATTTTATTGTTACACCCGGCAACAGTGATTGTCGATGAACTTGCACATACCAATATACCCGGCAGCAAGAATGAAAAGAGATGGCAGGATGTACTTGATCTGCTTGAAGCCGGAATCAATGTTATTTCTGCTGTCAATATTCAGCATATTGAAAGTATCAACGAGAATGTGAAATCAATTACAGGTGTAGAGGTCAAAGAAAGAGTGCCGGACAAATTGCTTCAGTTAGCCGATGAAGTGGTAAACATCGACCTCACAGCAGATGAATTGATAACCCGGCTCAAAGAAGGGAAAATATACGATAGCAGTAAAGTGCAACAGGCCCTGCAGAATTTTTTTAAGCCGGAGAAAATCTTGCAATTACGGGAGTTGGCATTAAAAGAAGTGGCCGGGCAGGTTGAAAGGAAAGTGGACTACGAAGTAACTCCCCGGGATAAAAACTGGAAGCACGAACGCTTTCTCGCCTGTATTTCTTCCAATCATGAAATTGCACAGAATATTATCCGCAAAACCGCGAGACTTGCGTCTTACTATAATAGTAAATGGTTTGTGCTCTATGTACAAACACCGAAAGAATCTGCTGATAAAATTTCTTTGGCCGCACAACGACATCTTATCAATAACTTTAAGAATGCAACTGAGCTCGGAGCGGAAGTGCTTCAAAAAAAAGAAGCAAATATTGCAAGGGCTATCATTGAGATTATAGAGGAAAAAGAAATAACAACGGTCTGTATCGGAAAGCCGCATCTTAAACTATGGCAGATCATTTTAAAGACAAGTGTTTTCAGGGAATTGTTACAAACGCTGACTAAAAATGATGTAGACCTGATAATTTTATCATAATGGCAAGGACTGTAAAGCAAAAAATACGCATGGGAACATTGTTCCTTTTCTTCCTTTTGCTGATTTCAGGTGGAATTGGTATCTACCATTTGTTGCGTTTAAAAAACGATTCTAAACTAATATTGAAGAATAACTATGAATCACTCGGATACTGTCATTCGATGCAGCAGGCCCTGGATAGCTTTTCTATAAATGAAACTCAATCATTCCCGGAATTTGACAGCGTTTTAAAACTACAGGAGGCTAATATTACGGAACATGGAGAAGAAGAAGCGACCAGCCTTATCAGAAAGCATTTTAATCTGAAGCGGGCCGGTGACAGTTCCCTTTCCACTATTCAGAACATAAGAAGTAATATACAAAACGTGCTGTCGTTGAATATGGCAGCTATTGAAGCCAAAAATAAAAAAGCAAATAATACTGCTGATAAGGCACTAACCTATATATCATTTCTGGCCGCCATTATATTTCTGATAGGGTTCACTTTCTCTTTCAATTTTCCTTCGGTGCTCACATCACCGATTAATTCGTTGACAGAAGGTATTCAGGAAATAAGTAAAAAGAATTATCACCACCGGATACATCTTGACAGGAAAGATGAATTCGGCCAAATGGCCGATGCGTTTAATGACATGGCTGACCGGTTGGAATATTTTGAAAGCAGTAACCTCAATAAGATAATTTTTGAAAAAACAAGAGCCGAAGCAGTAATCAATAGCCTGAAGGAAGCAAGTATCGGTTTTGATAAAACAGGTACCATTCTGTTTGCCAACGACCAGGCATTGCAATTACTGGGTATGCAAGCTAAGGATATGGTTGGCCAACAGGTTAGAGAAGTCAGCAAAAGAAATGATCTTCTGCGTTTTCTGCTGGAAGAAAAAGGAAATCTCCCTTTTAAGATTGTAGTTGATAACCGGGAAAATTATTTCACCAAAGAAGTTGTGGACATTGCACAGGATGATAGTAGTAGCAAGGTCATCGTACTCCGGAATATTACTTCTTTCAAAGAATTGGATATGGCGAAAACTAATTTTATCGCTACCATTTCCCATGAACTCAAAACCCCTTTGGCTTCTTCTGACTTTAGTTTAAAATTATTAGAGGATGAAAGGATAGGAAAACTTTCGAACGAACAAAAGGAATTGTTGCAAAATCTAAAGCACGATAACCAACGAATGTTGCGAATTTTAAGTGAATTATTAAATATGTCACAGGTGGAGGCGGGTAAGATTCAATTAGACATGGCCCAGGTAAAACCAGAAATGCTTGCAGATAATGCTGTGAATGCAATTATGAATACAGCACGGCAAAAAAATATCAATATTCAAAAAAAGTATGAAGAACATATCGAGAAAGTGAATGCCGACGCAGAGAAAACTGGTTGGGTATTAAATAATTTTTTAACCAATGCAATCAAACATTCTCCCACAGGAGCTATTATTAGCATTCATGTTAAGAAGTCAGGCAACAACATTGAATTTTCCGTAACAGATCAGGGGCCGGGTATTCCTTCTCAATATGCTGAGAAAGTATTTGAGCGATTTTTTAAAGTACCCGACTCAAGAGCTGGCGGCACGGGCCTTGGCCTGGCCATTTCTAAAGAATTGATTGAGGCACAGGGTGGACAGATTTGGGTAAAAAGTGAAATTGGTTCAGGAAGCACTTTTGGGTTTATCCTGCCTGAATCTGCATAAGACGAAGGCTATAAATTTCAAGCCGTGTATCCAGGTAATCAGAAAAGTATTTCCGGGTATCCTCAAAAAAGCAAGTCATTGTTTCTTTGGCTGACATATTTTAATGTTTATACTAAAATACAGTGCACAGAAAAATTGGACTATGACTATTGTTACTCAGATCCATGATTTCAGGATCAGGAAAATATTATCTGGAAGAGGTTGTTAGATCTGATTTATATAATTCAAACCACATTACACTTACAAACGATACGGCCACACATAGCCAGAAATGGGCAGCAGTAACAGGTGCGACCTGAAATAGCTGCTGAACAAAGGGCACCAGTTGTAAAAGTAAAATAAGAACGATGGTAACTCCGAGTATAATCGGAGCAAAAATGTTTTTATAACGAATTGTATGAAATATATTTCTAGTAAATGAACGGCTGGAAAAGGTAAGAAAAACATTGCTGAGGATCAGGAAAGTGAATACCATCATCCTGGTTTCCGGTAAACTGTAGCCTTTTTTCATAAAAATAAAATACAATCCCATGCTTCCGGCAGTGACGATAAGACCCTGAACAATACTAATGGTTAATTCGTCAGAAGTAAACAACCCGGTTTTGCCACTACGCGGACCTTCCGGGATATTACTTTTTTCAATAGGTTCTTTTTCAAAAAAGATAGAACAGGTTGGTCCCATCACTAATTCCAGGAAAATAATATGTATCGGAGTAAAAATATTCGGATACTTCCATCCCAATATAACAGGTAGCGAAGCCGTAAGGATAATCGGGATATGTATAGTGATAATATACCGGATAGCTTTGATGAGATTGGTATAGATCTTTCTTCCTTCCCTGATCGCAAGAACTATTTTATCGAGATTGTCATCTGTCAGTACAAGATCTGACGCTTGCCTGGCAGTCTGAGATCCTTTTTTGCCCAT
>JBDTPD010000133.1:0-8758 GCA_039932855.1 Chitinophagaceae bacterium
CAAAGAGTCTTTTATATTTAGTACATCCTTTGCGCCTTCGCGAAACCTTAGCGTCTTTGCGTGAAACCCTACTTCTTATCTAAAAACTTTTCACGGAACATCTCCACTTCATTCTTCAATGCTAACAAACAATTCCTGCAAAGACAATCATTATACCTTCCTTCAATAAATGCTTTCTGATCGCCTGTGAAGTTGATACCATAGCATTGACACTGGGTAATATTACCAGGCTTGCATTCAAATACAGCTTTGCAACGGGGACATGATTTTTGTTCATGACTACACATACGCAGGTTGTTGTTGAAAGACGGGTAAATATTTATGTTGCAGGTCCGCCGGTATAGAAAATAATTGTGGATGAAATAAAGCCGCTAATAATTCAATACCATTCACCAATGTAGAAGCAGAAGGCTGCGTAAATAAATCATAATCGGCGAGATAAACCTGTTTTGATTTTACCGCTTCCAGTTGGTTCCATCCGGGCTTACTAGCTAAAAGATGTAATTCTTCATTTGTCCTCGCTGTTTCAAAGCCACAAGGCGCAATCACCAATACTTCAGGATTATACTTCATGATTTTTTCCCATGCTGTCACAATTGAATCACCACCAGGATTGCCTAACATATCTACGCCACCAGCCTGCGCTACCTGGAAAGGTATCCAGTGACCACAATTATAGATCGGTTCTATCCATTCCATCAGCATTACCCGTTTCAATGGCATTCTATGCTGACGAAGTGTATCGATAATAGCATCCGTTCTTTTTTGTAAGGAAGATAGATGACGATACGCTGCTTCTTCTTTTCCTAATGCCGTTGCAATCGTTACGACTGTTGTAAAAACATCAGACAGATTATTAGGAGATAATGGGATCAGTTGTGGTTGCTTATCCAATTTTGCTACAGCCGCCGCTGTACAAGCCGTATCTATCTGGCAAACTTCACATACATCCTGTGTAAAAATAATATCAGGTTGTATTTGTTGCAGTGCATCATCATCGACATAATACAAACTCTTTCCCTGCGCCTTACTCGCAGAAAATATTTTATCGATCTCACTGCTGTTATAATTCTTTCCTTCCAGCACACAACGAACCACCTTTATCTTTTCTTCACGCGCAGGCAACGGACATTCAAATGTCACACCGTGCAACAGGTGCTGCAAACCCATGTCGTAGATCATTTGGGTTGCAGCAGGAAGAAACGAACATGCTTTCATACTTTAAATTTATAGAATGAGAAATAAGAAATGAGGAATAAGAAGTAAGAAAGTTCTGAGCACCCCTTTAGGGGATGGGGGCACTTTCTCATTTCTTATTTCTCATTATTCTTATCAAATGCTAATACTAGTTTAGGATTGTACATCTTCATCAACTCAAACACCCCAAACATAATGCCGCTATACAGCAACGTTCCTGCCAGGAAGTTTTTCATAAAAGGAAATCCCTGCGTATAACATTGGATCAGTCCATTGATATCGCGGCTGAGTGGTTGCATGGTACGAAGATCAGTGCCTCCACCGATCCATACTGTTAGATCAGCTAATAGCCAATGCAACAACGCGGCACTCACAGAAGCAATGACCACATTTGTCACTGTGACTTTGCTGATGATCCAACGACCCAATAAAACGATCAATAAAAAAATACCATAGATCCAGTACCAACCACCGTATATGATACCATATTTTCCATGAAAAATAAATAAACTGATAGCGAGATCACTTAATAATAAAGTAAGCACCGGAAACAGAAATGCTTTCCAGGGTTTATTAAAATAAGTTCCCCCGAACAGTGCCATGGCACCAATTGCTGAAAAATTTGACCACGGCGTGATCTGCGTTGCATTTGGAATGCGCATGATACCCGTCAGCAGAATAATGATCAGCAAGACACCCGTCTTTGGATTAAATGTTTGTTTTGTCATTTTACTGATTTTAAATTACCAGGTAAAGCTGACACCACCATTGACCATAAATGGGATTGAGTTGTATCCACGCACATCAAAGAATTTTTTATTCGTGATGTTTTGGAAATCAGCAAACAGCTTCACAAACTTTTTCAATTTGTATTCTGTATAAGCGCCGACCAGCAAATAGCTATCCATTTCCACGTCGTCCGCCATATAACCACCGGCATCAAAGCGTTTGTCTACATATTTAAGGGAAGCGCTGATATAAAAATCCTTGATGGTATAGCCCGCTGTAAAATTGATATTATTCTTTGCTCTCTTCAGCAGATAATTGTAAGCTGTATCGTTGAATGTTTTGCGGCTCTGTGATTTTTCTTCCGGATCGAGGTAGGTATAGTTCAGGCTCACATGTAAATTCCTGATCGGATCAAAACTGCTTTCTAACTCAATGCCATTTACTGTTTGTTTATTAAAATTGAAATACTGGAAGATCACGTTATTGAAATCAATTCCATTTTTTATAATTCTGTGGAAGTAAACAACACGGTTCTGAAATTTCTCATGTTGCTGTTGTACACCCAGTTCATAATTGGTAGAAGTTTCTGGTTTCAGGTTAGGGTCACCATACGAAGAATACAATTGGTAAACAGACGGCGCCTTGAATCCAGTAGCTACGCTACCAAACAACCTGAAATGTTTATCGATATTGTAAGAAGGATTGAATGTATAAGTGCTGTTACTTCCATAACGGGAATGTACATTTAACCGTCCACCCAATTCTATATTCAGTTTTTCATCAGGTGTGTGATAATATAACGAGCCATATAAAGAACCCTGGCTTTGCACACTATCGATAGGATCAGGTACAAACGGTCCGAAGGAACTGATAGAAATAAAATGATTGTTCATGCCGCTGAAACGATAATCAGCTCCCTGCAAAAGATTAAAGCCGCCACCTAATGCAATGTTTGCATAACCTTCGATGAATTGACTTTTTCCAAAATAATCATCCTTGCTATAAATAGTAAAGCCTGGTTGATCGAGACTGTCATTGATACTATGACGAGTGATATCGCTGTATTGATATGTCGCGTGTAGCGTTACATTGTTTTTTTGAAAATTAAAAGCAGCGCCGGCCATAATGTTCCTGCTATTATTCACCCAATCTTTTTCATCGGTAAAGGCACTTGCGTCAATGTCCGAATTGAAACGGCTATAGGTAAAGAAGGTGCGTGCCGATAAAGCATCAGACAATTGATATTGGACAGCGGCACTGGCCACATCACTTTTATAATGATCCTTATCAAAATTACCCGTGCCGGTTGAGTCGTACGCAGCAGAGAAACCATTGGTAGAAAAACGCGCATAGCGTGCATTGTAGGTCAGTTTTTTTTCTTTGCCAAACAATTGCACATTACCTCGAAACGTGCTTTTGTTTCCATAACCAAGTGTCGCTTTTACATTAAATGGTTTTGAAATAGTGGAAGGAGTAGTAATGATATTGATCACACCTGCCACGGCCTCAGAACCATATAAGGTTGATTGAGCGCCGCGACAGATCTCGATACGCTCAATATTATTCAGCGAAAGAAGATTCAGATCAAACTCGTTATTGATCAATGATGGATCATATACCGGTACGCCATCTACCAGTACCAATGTTCTTGCGGAAGAAGCACCACGCATGTATATTGGTTGATTGGTGCCTGCATTATTTAATGAACCATTAATAATAAGTCCGGCCTGTTCATTAAGGAGCTGACCTACTGTTTTGCCGGTACTTTTATCAAGTTGTTCCTTAGTGATCACGCTGATCACTTTACCCGTGCTGCTTTGTTTTTGTGGGGTCTTGTTAGCTGTTACGATTACTTCATCAAGCGATTTGGTCGTTGATCCATCCTGGGAAAATAGTTGACTGCCTGTTATTACAGCAGTCACTACAAAAAGCAATTTTTTCATTAGTTGAAAAATTTTTGTATGACTGCTTCCGGAAATAAGAATGAGAAATGAAGAGAACCTGAATCTTAGCCAACAGCTAACGACTTAGGGAAAGCCCCATTTCACGCCTTTCACCCGAAAGCTGAATGTTGTTATGATATGGCAGGTCTTCTGGCTTCGACTATCTCAGGACCTTCCCGTTCCTTTCGAAACAGTGGTTTGAAGTTTGAGACTTTCTCCAAAACCGTTGATATTTTGGAGTATCGTTTACAGCTACGGGGATAGCGCCGGTTTTTCACCGGTCTTCCCTTTTAATCCCGTGTGAACGGGAACCAAATCGGGAGCAAATGTAAGGAAGAATTGAATATCGAATAAAGAACTACCCCGGTGCCTAAAGGGGGAGTAAGGAAGAATGATGAAGTGCCCCCATCCCCAAAGGGGAGCAAGGAAGAATTGAATATCGAACCTGTCTGCCTACCGTGCCTGTCTGTCTGCCGGACAGGCAGGTTCGATATTCGATTCTTTACTTTTATTTCAGCATTCATCTACAGATTTGCATTGACTGCCCCACGCATGGGTGCGTATCCCCACCCGTAAGGTATCCCCCAGCACACATCACCCTGACTGATACCTCTCATCTTAGGGTTATCCTAGGGTAGTGCTAGGATAATTCAGAGGTATTTATATACTTTTTAGCTTAAGAATACCTTATTATAACCTTAATTTAATAGTAAGTTACGAGGTATCATCCTATATTGTGATACCATATAATGTCTAACCAAAACCTATGTTATGGCAATCAGCGAAAGTCTAATTCTAAAAAATCTATCCGGTCATATCGGTAAGCAACTCGTATTTAAACAATACGGGGACAAAACTGTCGTCACCAAATACCCGGACATGAGTAAGCGTAAACTAAGTCCCAAACAATTACGTGTGAATGAAATAATGCAGGAAGCAAATTATAATGCAAAAGAGATCATGGCAGATGATGAATTAAGGAGCGCCGCACAAGTGCGATTGAACGTAACACTTAATAAATTATATACTACGCTGATAAAAGAATACTTCAAAGCTGTGCAAGGCAAATGATTTTGGTTGTTGTGGTTTCTATTTTAATTCAAGGTATTATAAAGTGAAGGCGTAGTTGCTGTTTTTTAGACAAGTTAGGAAGAATGGTTATTAGCGCACCATTCAAAACAAAGAGCCGCAGATTACTGAGGCTCTTATTATTTTTTTATCTGCCGGGAAGGCAGTAAGACGATAAGAAACGTTCCTTTCCGTCTTACCGCCTTCCCGGCAAAATAACTATTGTGATTGCTTACCAAATTGAAAAGAGATACCTGCAAAATAATTACGTCCCGCCGCTGCATTGTAATAACGATTACCAGCTGCATTGATATCATTACCCAGGCTATAGGTAACATCAAACAGGTTATCGGCACCAGCAAAAAGACCTAATCCGAATTTATTACCGATTGATTTTTTCCAGCCAATTCTTCCGCCAAACAAATTGTAAGAAGTAGCAAACTCGGAGTTTGCGTCATTCAGAGCGATCTTATCGCTATAGAAATAAGAGAGATTAGTATAGAAACCACATTTAGTTGTGATGTCTAAGCCTGCTGATATGGTATTACGTGCTACACTTGGCAACTGGTGATGGGAGAAATCACTCGCGCCTTGTTTGAAATTCTTATAATGAAAATCATTCCAGGTATGATTTACCCAGATCTTACCATCCCTGATAAAACCATGACGACGGTGAAATAATTGAAAATAAGCCTGCGACTCCATGCCATGTTGTTTGGTAGTACCTGCATTATCAAAATAATCAGCATTGCTGGCATCCTTACGCTGAACGATGGCATTGTGTAATTGATAAGAGAAAAGATTTACTTCTACATATAAACGTTGTTTCAGCCAGCTGCTTTTGATGCCTGCTTCATAATTATTACCATGTTCTGCATTCAAGCCTGTACTGATCACACTGGTAGAAGGCAATACTTCCTGAACAGTAGGAGGAGAAAATCCTTTTGATGCACTTGCATACAACCACAGGTCAGCAATAATTTTCTTTGATACGGCTAAGCGTGGCGCCCATTCACTGCTATATGTTCTTTTTACCGGTGTAAATAATGGTACTGATAAGCGTGTGATCGTAATAGAAGATTTATTGATACTAACACCAGCGGTAATGTTCCATGAATGTGATAAGTGCAAGTCAGTTTGAGCAAAACCGGAATAGATCCAGTTATTGATATCGTCATCTGTTAACAATGCGCCGGGATTGCCTGCTACGTTAGCAAAGGTTTTTGTATTGAAAAATCCTTTTTGCGCCTCACCACCAAATAAGATCTGCAAAGATGAATTGGTAAACTCATGATCCCATTTAAATAGGGTGCGTCCGCCGAAATGAGGTTCTATCCTGCGCTCGTAATTACGGAACGTTGGATTTTTTATTTGTGAAAAAGCGCCATAGATCACCGACGTGTTTGCAAAATGTTCACCGATACGATAATCATTATTGATCCCTGCTAAAAATGTTTTCTGATAGATCGCTGCCTTTGCTGCATCTGCACTTGGGTTTACACCGGCTGCTGGTCTTGCTGCCTGCGGATTAGCTGTGTATTCTGCTTTTGTCAATGCACCCGGTGTTTGATAATACAGATCACCATACAACACAGAAGCAGTTAATTGCTGGCGATCGCTTGATTTGATCTGCGTTTGCCAGGTAGCGATATCACGACGCATATTGGTATGATCGCGGTAACCATCGGTGGTAGTATGACTGAAGCCAAATATGTTCCGGTTATTTTCTTTACCTGCTTTTACCTGTACATTTAAATTGTTGAGGTCATAGCTGCCAACGAGGTAATTGACGTCAACACTTTGTGACCAGCTTTGTGGCATTCCATTTACCAGGATCACACCACCGGTACCGGCGCCATACATACTACCGCCCGGTCCTTTGATTATTTCAATAGAGTTGAAATTATAATAACTGAGTTGATTCAGATAGGTACTGCCACCCGGATCAGTAAAAGGAATTCCGTTCCAGTACACTTTCACATTACGAACACCGAAAGGGGAGCGGAGGGTGCTACCACGAACATTCATCCGGTAGCTGCCGGGTGAGCGTTCTTCCATGCGTACTCCGGGCGTACTGTTGAGCGCTGGCAAAATGGAAGTATTGTTGAAGCGTTCCAGTTGTGATGCGTTGATATAATTAACGGCAACTGCTGTTTGTTTTAATTGTTTGTTTTGCTCAAAGGCTTTCAGAATGACTTCTCCAAGCATTTTCGAAGAATCAGTTGTTTCAGTTTGCGACCGGGAGGTGAGTGAAATACAAAGAAAAAAAATAAGGCCGGGTAAAATTCGATTCATAAGTATTGGCTTGGGTTGTATAAAACAAAGGTAGAACGTTTTTTTGCTAACTTCATTGCATGACACCAAAGAATAAGCTAGGGCTCTTTGATCTGACGATGATCGTGGTAGGATTAGTAATAGGCATGGGCATTTTCAGAACCTCTTCCGATGCTGCCAACGCGGCTATCACTCCTTCTTTATTCTTCATTGCCTGGGTGGCTGGCGGTGGTATCGCTTTATGCGGTGCATTGACCTACGCAGAGATCGGTTCACGCTTTCCGATCACCGGTGGTTATTATAAAGTTTTTGCAGAATGTTATCACCCTTCCATTGCCTTTTCCATTAACTGTATCATTCTTGTTTCTAACGCTGCGTCGATGTCAGGTGTAGCGCTGATCGGTAGTGAATATATTATCCAGTCTTTTTTTAAGGGTGAGGCAGACGGTACTACCCGTGCGTTGATCGCAATGGTCCCCATCATTATTTTTTATGTGATCAACCTGTTGGGTTTACGAATGAGTTCCACTGCACAGAATATTCTGATGATCATTAAGATCGGCATGCTGGTATTGCTGATCAGTTCTATATTTTTTATAAAAGGAGATGCAAATGTGCATGCAGTGACTGAGGGCAGTTTTGGTTTTATGGATTATGTAAAATCATTCGGGGTAGCGCTCATTGCTGTTTCATTTACTTATGGAGGTTACCAGCAGACGATCAACTTTGGTGAAGAGATAAAAGAGCCAAGAAAAACGATACCCCGGGGAATTTTCGCCGGTATCATTATCATCATCACACTTTATCTCGCCGTTAGCTACGCCTACTACAACGCGATCGGGTTTGAGAACCTGAAAACATCGCGTGGTATTGCCTCATTGGTAGTAGAAAAAATGTTTGGACCGGAAGGAAAAACCATCGCCTCTGTTCTTTTATTTATTGCCGTATTAGCATATGTAAACGTTTTGTTATTGAGTAACCCACGTGTCATGTATGCCATGAGTAAGGACGGAATTTTACCCGAAGCATTTAAAAAAAAGAATGAAAAGAGAGATGTGTTGACGGTTAGCCTCACTGCCTTTGCCGCGATCGGTATCATTGTCTTGTTTTTTGCCAAAACATTTGATGAGATCCTTGGCTTCACTATTTTCCTTGATTCAATTGGTATGGCCAGTTCAGCGGCTACGATTTTTATTTTACGGAAAAGAACAAAGCACCTTGATGGAACAGGTATCTATAAAATGAAATTATTCCCCTTACTTCCTTTGATCTTTATTGCTGCTTATATTTTCGTCGGAATTTCTATTGCTTTCAATACACCAAAGCTGGCATTGATAGCAACAGCCGTGTTTGCAGGATTTTTATTGATCTATTTCGGTATCATTTTTATCAGGAAACAATTAAACAGATAATGGATCTATCTTATATACTGAACGAATTAGGAGAAGAAAGAGAAAATTATTTCAATGCTGTCTCGCCACCGATCATGCAGACCAGCAATTTTGCTTTTAAAAAAGTCGATGATCTGACGAAAGCGTTTGAAGATG
>JBDTPD010000134.1:0-8687 GCA_039932855.1 Chitinophagaceae bacterium
CAACAACATTAGATCCCAATACAAAATATTACTGGCGCATCGATGCCAGTAATGCCAATGGCATTACTACGGGTACAGTGTGGAATTTCAGGACCGCTAATATTCCTGTTACAGCAGTGGGCGATTACAGGTCCGTTGCCAGTGGCAATTGGGGTTCAACCGGCTCTACACCTGTTTCTACTAATATCTGGGAAACATTTGATGGTACAAACTGGAATGCTACTACTGTTATGCCATCAGGAGCCGCACCAACGGTTACTATCAGGACGGGTCATACTGTTAAATTAAACGCGACCAGCGCGGTCAATAACCTGGTAATAGAAAGTGGAGCTTCTATAATTTCAGGAACCAGTGATGGTGCAAGTGGAACGGCCTCACAACGAAACATACGGGTCATCAGTAGCATCAATAATTTTGGAACAGTAGGTTCCGGTACCGTTACTACCGACAGGATAAACTTTGAAGGTTACAAAGAGAATGGTACCATTTATATAACAGGCGCCGGTACTTTATACCTGAACACATTTACAGTAAATAATATTGCAGTAAATACAGATGTTGTGATCGACGACAATCTGAATGTGGCGGGTGCAATGAGAGCTAATTTCTCCACTTCAACAACTTTACCGTGGACAGGTGCTTCTCAAAATGATGACAATATTAGCATTACTATCAACGAAGGAAAAACTGTAACGATTGGAAGCTCAGGATTTTTACAGAGTGGCAGCAGCCCTACGATCAATACCATAGGAGAATTCGGAACTTATACTTTTAATGTCAATGGTGTATTGGATATGCGAGGTACTGGTACCTCCTGTGTTGTAGCACATGCAACACTTGCAAAAGCTACAACCATTAATGTAAACGGAACATGGCTGATGGGTAACGCCATTCGTTTTATTCCTTCAGGCAGTGCTGCACCCGCAGGATCACTGGCATTGAATATCGGCACAAACGGAATAGTTGATGCCGGCGCCAGGACAATCGGATCAAGCAACACTGCTACTAATATAGTTGTTACGAATACCGCGTTTAATCAAACGATGTTCTTCAACATTACAGGCGGAGGTATTTTGAAAACGAAAGTCGGCACGTCAGATGTATCCTACCCAATAGGTTCAGGTAATACATATAGCCCGGTGAAGTTGAACAATTCCGGAACAGCTGATATTATTGGTGTAGGTGTCAGGGCAGGGTTTGATTACCCGGTTGGTGATTCGACGAGGTTAGTAAACAAACAATATTCAGTTGCGCCCACTACTGCAGGTGTCACAAACCTGGTCATCAGTTTAGGTTGGGTAATAGAGAATCAAGGTTCAGCATTCAATCCTGCCGGTGCCCTGGTGCAGGGAAGATACAATGCGGGTGCCTGGTTGGAGTCTTTAGCAACTTTATCAGGAGCTGGCACTCTTGTAAATCCTTATTATGCGAAAGTCAATGGTAATACAACATTCGGAACATATGCAGTAGCCAATGCAACTGCTTTGTTAGATGTTGTTGCTCCTGAAATAATACAGCCACAGAATATTATTGCATCCAATACAACGGACCAATGTTCAGCAGAGATAAGTTTCAGTGCAACGGCAAGCGATAACTTTGGAGTAACAACCCTCAAATATTTCCTCGATTATAATTTAGCCAGCCAACAGGAAATTACTTTTCCTAAAACATTTACAGTAGGAACTTATAACGTGACGGTGATGGCCAAAGATGCAGCGGATAACACCGCTATTAAAACGTTTTCCATTACGGTAAATGATACGCAAAAACCAATTGCAAGATGCAAGAGCATCGTTGTGTACCTGGATCATGATGGAACTGCTTCTATTATGCCAGCACAGGTGGATGATGGGTCATCGGATAATTGTAGCGCAGTAAATGTGAGTGTTTTACCAAACAGTTTCACTGCAACTAATGTGGGAGCTAATTTGATTACGCTTACAGTAACTGATGCCAGCGGCAATACTTCAACCTGCCAGTCAACTGTTACCGTTGTCGACAATATATCACCGGATGCACGTTGCAAGCCTGCGACTATTACGCTTGTTAATGGTGTTGCTACTCTTACTGCTGCCGATATTAATAATGGCAGTAGCGATGCTTCAGGCATTCAATCGCTGCAGGTTTCAAAGGCCAGTTTTAGTTGCGCAGATATTGGGACAAAAACAGTTGTATTGACTGTAACAGATAATAACAATAATGTTTCAACCTGTACCACTACAGTTAGTGTGCTTGGAGAAATTCCATCCTGTAGTATTACTTCCATTCCATCCAACAATACCTATACAGGTGGTGTGCCAACTAATCTTTATTTGGGGTATGGTCCTCAAAACACAAAGTTGCAGGTATCAGCACCTGCAAGCGGCGCTCCTTATACTTACTCATGGTCCCCGGCTGCAGGGCTCAACAATGTTTCGAGCAATGCTCCGGTCTTTACACCTACCAGCCAGGGTACTTATAGTTTTACAGTTACTGTAACAAACAAATATGGATGCAAATCAACATGCAGCATTTCTATTTGTGTGCTGGATATAAGAGTGCCGGGAACCGGGGGAGTATTTGTGTATGTATGCCAACAACTTGGTCATTCCGGAAATTATCATACGTTGCCTGTTCTTGTAAACCTGTTACCACTGTTATATAGATTTGACAATGGCTTCCATCTTGGAAGTTGTAATCAAACAATTTGCGGTAGTAACCAAACGCATTCGAAGATTGGAGCAGAGGAAACGGTAGATGAACATTCTGCAATAAGTCTTACTATAGCAGCTTTCCCGAATCCAAGCTCCGGAAACTTTACGCTCCAGGTTATAAGTTCGCAGAAGGATCCTGTAGCGATCAGTATTGTAAATGTTTTCGGCCAGACAGTTTATAAGCAAATCAATATTGCTCCAAATACCAGCATCATTGTGGGTGATAGATTTGCAGAGGGTGTATATTTTGTGGAAGCGAAGCAAGGCGATAAAAAAATGAGTTTGAAATTGATTAAGATGAATTAAGGATTGTTGGTTATGAAAGGAAGTGTAAAGAATGCGATGAAGAAAAAGACAAGGATGGTAATAACATTAAAAAAACCGGAGCGAGAACTCCGGTTTTTTTAATGCACAGAACCAGCCAGCGTTCAGGTATTTATCTTTCTATTGTTGCGAATAAACAATCATTGAATTGGTTAGTTATCGGCACAAGTCTAAGTTATAACCCCAGTCCCATGGTTATAAGGCAGCCCTTCGGGCTGGAGCTGTGATTAGACAGAGTCTAATCAAAACGTTCTTATCGTTGTATATTTACTATAGGAATGGAAGATTACAAACAGTAGGGATTATTTATTATAAATCCTACTTTAGTTGTTAAACGTCGCACGTTATCATGGCCAAGCTTAATAATAAAGTATACGATGATTGGGAAGAATATATTACTGATAAGTTTCCGGCAGTAGCATTTAATATTTCTACAGAGAAAACCGAATCATCAAAGATCATTAGGATTTCTTCAAAGAGCAAATCAAAGACGCTGATTTTATTTGATTTTCCTACCTCAGATCTTTGTCGGACATGTTTCTATCACCCAGATTCTCCTTTTCTGAATGCTGATAATGACAAAGAACGACAACGGGCACTAATGTATTCAGACTATGAACTAAATGATGAAAACTTGCAAAATACAAATGAAGGATTAAATATTCCTTTATACTTCGGATGGTCAGAGAAAGCTTTTTATTATAAAGGTAAATTGCTCAGATCCGAGTTGTTATATTTTGATGGAGTGAATTGGCAAACGATTTCTATTGAGCAAAATCTAGGTTGGTATACCAGGGCAGGTTGTCTTATTACTTTATTAACCTGGCCAGTATTACTTATAGAATATAAGCTGGTGAAACATCGGCTAAAAAATGATAAGCATGTAAAAATTACACAAGCAGATATACCTCCTATAATTCCTAATAGTATCACCAGATAACGACAAATAGAAGGATTAATGTCAAAAGATTTCAATCACTTAAAGAGTAAGATATGCCAACAAAAAACGGTAACACATTTTTTGCTCCTGAGCTTTTCATCAATAACGGAGTAAAAGACATTTCGTTTTATGAAAAGGCTTTTGGAGCCTCAGAGCAGATGCGATTTTCTAATGAGGATGGTAGTATTCACGTTGTAGAACTTTCTATTGACGGAGCTATATTTCATATACATGAAATAACAGCAAAACAATATTTCTTTTCTCCGGATAAAAACAACGGCACTACTATTTGTATTGGATTGTTTGTTGCTGACGTAGACTCAGTGATGAACAAAGCAATTAAAGCAGGAGCAATTGAAATAAACCCGGCACAAGATTATGAATACGGCTACAGGCAAGGAACAATTAAAGATCCATTCGGGCATTACTGGCAAATACAGAAAAAAATAGCGTAGGGCGCTTAAGTAGCTGATAATAGAAAACCGAAGTGGAGTTACTTTGGTTATTGTCTTCAATTCTTATTGCAAAATTCTCAGTTAGAATAATCAAAAGGACCATAGGACTTGTCGTCTTATCCTATCGACGCGTTCCTTAGGTTATTAATCATGGTAAAAAGCATTTTGGAAATTTCTTCATATGTTTTGATTAGTCCATCCTTATATTCTTTGGAGATTTCCTGTTCATCACACAAAAAACTCACTAATGCTGCGCATTCGAATACAGATCCTCTTGCGATTGTATAAAAGTTTTTCCTGTCTTTATTGCCGAATTTGGCACTTCCCTCAGCAATATTAAGTACAATGCTTAGACTTGCTCTTCCTAACTGATCTTTTGCATATCGCGGATATGCGTATCACTTTTTAATAAACGATAGACTTGTAGATTTAAGTCGTAGGCCTTTTTGTACACCTCTAGGTTTTCATAGGAAAACATGGCAATCTTTAAATAAAGATAAATTGGAAATTAGATTGAAATAAGGAACAGAGGAAGAAACATATTGGTTTGATGAAACCAACGTGATAAAGTGTGAAGAACACAAAAAAAGAGCGAAAGAAACAGAGTGGGAGCGAGGGACGCTCTTCGCCCTCGCTCCCACTCTTCCTATAACTTTTTCCAAAAAGGTTTGGAGAAATGAAAATAAGCTCTATCTTCGTCGTGTACTAGTTAAGTAGTACACTAAATCACAGTCTATGATTAGTATTGATAATCTTTCATTTGCGTACAGGAAAAAACCTGTTTTCGATGGGTTAAACCTAAAGTTTGAACCCGGGCATGTGTATGGATTGCTGGGTAAAAATGGTACAGGCAAATCAAGCCTTTTGCTCAATATTGCCGGGTTGCTTCATCCCCGAAAAGGCCATATTACTGTAAATGGTTTTACGCCTTTTGAACGGCTTCCCGTTTTCCTGGAAGATGTTTTTATGGTGCCTGAAGAATTTTACCTGCCCGATATTCCGGTACCTGATTTTATAAAATACTATGCTCCTTTTTATCCCCGCTTTAATGCAGAAAAATTCAAAAACTATATAGCTGTTTTTGAGATTCCTTCAGATAGCACATTGCAAAACATGAGCTATGGGCAAAAAAAGAAAGTGCTGATTTCTTTTGCATTGGCCACCAATGCGAAGGTTTTATTGATGGACGAACCCACAAACGGGCTGGATATCATGAGTAAAAGCCAATTCAGGAAAATACTGGCAGAAGCGCTGGATGAAGAACGATGTATCATTATCAGTACGCACCAGGTAAAGGACCTTGAAAACCTGATAGACCGCATTACAATAATTGACGAAGGAAAGATCTTGTTTGATGAAAATATAGAAGAGATCTCAAAAAAATTATCTTTTCGGTTTGCGTATGATGACGCAGATGCGGCAACTTCCTTTTACAGCGAATCATCTTTAACAGGAAAAGTAGTGGTAGCTCCAAACACTGATGGAGAAGAAAGCAAACTCGACCTGGAACTACTTTACAAAGCTATTATTACCAATGGTACCAAAATCACTAAACTGTTTCACCAATAAATTCCTTTTATGAACCAATTTTTCAGTCTCAAGCGGTTTATTTTATTGGTATTAAAGCACTGGGCCGATAATAAAAAACGCTATATCTTATCCGTGCTTGCTTTTATAGGGTTGTTGATCACATGGTTTGTGTTCGTTCTCGTCGTTGACGATGGTCGACCCATGGACTACGAAATACAGGTGATAACCTATTTTTTTTCGCTTTTTGCAGTGGGTACATTTTATGCCAGCCAGTATTTCCGTGACCTGGGATCGAGAGCAAAGGGGATCAATTTTCTTTTAGTGCCCGCTTCTTTATTCGAAAAACTTTTATGCAGTCTTTTGTACACGGTAATTTTCTTTTTAATTATTTTTTCGACAGCTTTTTACCTGGTGGATTTTCTGATGGTGGCCATTTCAAACACATTTATCGGAAATAAAGCTGCCGTGGCCAATGTTTTCGATATTGTTTTTCTCCGGTTTAACAGCGATTCCACGATCACGTTGTTGTTTATCTTCTTTTCCATACAGTCAGCTTTCCTGCTTGGTTCGGTTTACTTTAAAAAATATGGTTTCATAAAAACTATCATTAGTGGCTTTGTTGCTGTCTTTCTTCTTGTTTGCCTGGTGTTTTTTTTATACGACTTTCTTTTGCCGAAAGGCGAATATCAAAGTGGATTTCTTACGTCGTACCGTGTACGTATTGATGGTGTTAATGATCGGTTGGTAGAGGTTCCCCGTTGGATTGGAAAGGTATGTAGCTTCATTGTTATGTATGCCATTGCGCCGTTTCTATGGATAGTGTCCTATTACCGGTTAAGAGAAAAACAAGTATAGGCCTTTAAAAATATTATCATGCAATTCAGAGACTCAAGAGCAATATACCTGCAAATAGCTGATTATATCTGCGAACGTATTCTGCTAAAAGAATGGAAAACGGGCGAACGTATTCCGGCTGTGCGGGAACTGGCTGTACAAGTGGAAGTGAACCCCAATACCGTCATGCGTACGTTTGAATTCTTACAGGCACAAAACATTATCTACAACCAAAGAGGGATCGGATATTTTGTTAGTGCCGATGCGATCAAAAGTACACTACAGTATCGAAAAACAGAATTCATTGAGAAAGAGTTACCCAACATTTTCCGGAATATTTACCTGCTGGATATGGATATAGATGAATTAAAACAGCGTTACGAAAAATTCAAAAAGCAAAATTTTAATTAATCATTTACCTGCTTCGTTATGAAAAAGAGCGACAAACTAATAATAGCTGGGTTTCTTCTGGTGATTTGCATTATAACCGCTATTCACATCACGATATATGCCAAATATAAAAAAGGGGAATACAGTATTTATAATGTAGAAGATAACCAGGTGGCAGCTTCCATGGAATCTTTTCCAGGCATAAAATTTATATCATTACGTAACATACCAGCTTCTGCCGCAAAGTTTGGTGACATCGCACAAGTGGAAAAAGGTTTTGAAAACCAAATACAATACTCCCGGAATGGCGACACCCTGGTAATTACCGGCAGAGAGGCCATTAATCATCGTGACATCCGGGATCGTGCAACATTTACCTTTCCGTACAATACAACGCTGTCCTTTTTTAATTCTTCCCTGACTTTAAAGACAAATAATAAAAGTAAAGAGATCAATACCGAACTCCACCTGCAAAAATCATCGGCTCTGTTCTTTGGAAAGGATAATCCGCTTCGGTTTGGATATATGAAAGTATTTGCATCGGATAGTTCAATTGCATCGTTTAAAGGCAATACGCAGATCAGCAATTTTGAAGTGCAACTTTCAGCGTCTGCGATTGAATACGGTGAAGGCAATTTTGACCAGCTGACGATAGTAACAGATTCTGTTTCGCGCATCTCACTTCAAACGAAAAACCTATTAAAAGCAAAGATTACAACCGTCGCTAACCAGTAGATTAATCAAAAAAAATAACGACAAAAAAATTTCCTGCCAACGGCAAAGGGCATCGTATGCTCTAAACTTAAAAATTCACACTGACTTATCTATAAAACTTATTTTATGAAAATTTCTATCTTATCAGTAGTATTTGTTCTTTCTCTTTCTAGTGCATTCGCGCAAAATGGAGGAAAAATTTCAGGAAGTGTTCTGAAAAATGAATCTCCTGCAGCGGGCGCAACAGTTATCCTCTTGCGCGCTAAAGATTCTGTAGCTGTCAAATTTTCTGTTGTTGATAAAGAAGGTGTATATGTTTTCGAAAACATAGCTGATGGGAAATACCTGCTTTCTGCAACAGTAGTCGGGTATCAGAAGTCCTGGTCAAAAATCATTGAAGTAATCCAGCAACAACAGGTTGTACAGGTTCCAGCTATCAGTTTAATTCCCGTAAGTAAAAACCTTACTGATATTACCGTTACAGCAAGGCGGCCCCTTATCGAACAGCGGATCGACAGAACTATTGTTAATGTAGACGCTTCTATAACGAATGTCGGCACATCGGCTTTAGAAGTATTGGAAAAATCTCCAGGTGTATCAGTTGATAAGGACGGCAATATTAGTTTGAAAGGGAAAGAAGGAGTGCTGATAATGGTTGATGGACGCCCAACACAGTTAAGTGGTGCGGACCTTGCGAGCCTGCTACGTGGTATGAGTTCCAATCAGCTCGACCAGATCGAAATTATGACGAACCCACCTGCACGTTACGATGCAGCGGGTACTTCTGGCATTATCAATATAAAAACA
>JBDTPD010000135.1:0-8676 GCA_039932855.1 Chitinophagaceae bacterium
GGGGGAGGGGTTGTTCCACCACCAGTACTTGTTGGATCTACATCAGCATATGTTGCTGTTTCAGCACCCATTTTGAAATTGTCGATGTAGAAGATACGCTGAGTAGCTGTAGAACTACCACCGCCCGGAGCCCATGACCATTTGTTGATACCAATCTTCATATAGCTTCCGCCATTACTGTTTGTTCTTACGTTTGTTTTGCTCACCAACTTGCTACCATCTCTCCATACTTCAAGAACACCTGTGTTGCTGGTAGTCCATTTAACGTGAATAACGATATTAATCCACTTATTAAGTGTTGTGGCACCAATATCATAGTGTGTGTTGGATGTAAAAGATTGACAAAAATTCATACGACCACCTGATACCTGGAGAGATAACGGAGGTGTGGTACCATCCTGGTCGTGCCATTGTAAAAGACTTTCGGCACCATTATCAGCATCATATTTAGAAAGCCAATAACGTAGACCATACCAACGCTCTGAAGTTGCAGGCGCATCAGTACCTGCTAATTGTATCTCTGCTCTTTTTGAACTTGATACGATAGCATCAGTACTGCGCAGATCAAATTTTAATGAGTTGCCCCCTGCACCATCAGGTGATGTTGCTTGGGTAATGGAATAACTGCAACAAAATTGTTGATTAGCTAATGTAAAACCTGCGAAAGGTGAAGTACCATCAAAGTTGTTGTCAAGAAGCAACGTTGCTTTTGCTGTACTTGCAAATGCACTTACACCATTACTATCGGTAGTAGCATTAGCAGAATTTGATTCAACCGAATTGTTAACCGAATTAAAACCTTCTATAGATGAGGCATCGTGTTTGCAACCGGTAAAAAAGACCGCACTAACAAGGAATGCAATCATTGATTTGTAGAAAAATTTGTACTTGGAGTTCATAAAATATTGTTTCGCTGCATCTTTCAATTACAATGCCAATAGAAATTGCGCGAAATCAATAACCCAAGTTATTAACAGTCGAAAAAAATTTGTTTTGTTAAAATAATTCTAATGAAGTTGTATTTACCAACATTACACAACAATATGAAGTTTGCATTGTAGTCGAAATAAAAAAGATTGTGTAATTAATTACTCAGTTTATCATAGAAGTGTCAACTGACTTATACTTTATTATCTATATATCCTTCTGTAGCATTTTCTCTTGTCTTGATCACTGCAGGGTTTCCCATCACAATAGAATGATCAGGAACATCAACATTAACATATGCACCTGGTGCAATCAGTACATCATTACCAATAACTATTTTTCCAACGATCATTGCATTCACACCGATCCATACTGAATCGCCCAGAACCGGCACCCCTTGCGACTTTCCGCGATTTGCCTGTCCGATCGTAACACCTGCAGAAAGGTTACAATTTTTTCCAATGATCGTTTGTCCATTAATAATAATGGTACCAAAATGACCAATATAAAATCCTTCACCAATAGTTGTTTCCTGTGGTATTTGTATACCAAAACGATGACTGCATCTTCTTAAAAAAAGTTTTGAAAGAATGTTGACTACGGGAATACCTTGATACGCACGCGCATTCCTGTAAAAAAAAATATAACGATAGCCGGGCTCTGCAAAAAAAGTTTTCAAAAAGCTAGAAAAAGTTTTTTTACCGGAATATCTGAATAAGTCATGTGCGCTATATTTCAACATGGCATGAAAAATTGAGTGAAAGCAAGGGTGTAGTTATGCAATTAAATTTATACATATTGATCGAAGTGAAGATTTACACGGTCTTATTCACATATCCTTCTGTGGCATTGTCCTTGTACTTAATAACTGCTGGATTTCCGATAACTAATGAATGATCAGGAACATCCATATTTACTAATGCATTCGGCGCGATCATCACATCATCTCCAATTGTAATAGCGCCAACAATCACTGCATTCGGACCTATCCATACATTATTACCGATCACTGGTGCTCCTTTCATTTTCCCCCTGTTCGTTTGCCCGATCGTTACCCCCTGTGCGATATTACAGTTCTTTCCGATGACTGCACGGTCGTTTATATTGATATTACTATAATGACCGATAAAAAATCCTTCCCCGATTCGCGTAGTAGGGTCTATATTAATATGAAACTTGTATCTGCATTTCTTTAAGAAATAACGGGCCATGAATCCCAGTAATGGCTTGCCATTATACGCTTGTGCCAGCCTGAACCAATAAATGGTCCTGTATTCAGGCGTGCTGTACCAGACCTTCAGGAAAGTCCTGTAATCCGTTTTACCGGCATACCTGTAGAGATCAGATTTGCTATACTTGCGAAACATATTTTGAATAATTGGGAAATTGACTTTATTGGGAATGATATTCTAATGAAGTCAATTTCCCAATCTTTATTTATTTAACAAAGCAATTGAAAGTAATACAAGTATCTGCTTCTCTCTCGTCTGGTTCTTTGTATGATCATTCAGCAATTGCCTGATATTATCAACATTGAAAAGTTCCTTGATCTCCTTGCTTTCACAAATAATCGTTTCCACTTCTTCTTTATATGTATCATACCATTTAGACGCTGGCGTAGAAAATCCGATCTTCTTCCGGTTGATGATCGAAGAAGGAAGATACTGCATCGCAAATTCTTTATGAATGATCTTGCCTTTTGAAAAACTGAGCTTATAAGAATGATGAATTGCTTCCATGAATTCCACCAGGTCATTATCAAGAATAGGCACCCGGCACTCTACACCAAAGTTCATCATCAGTTTATCTGAATACATCAGCAGGTCATCTGCCAGCGAGGTACGCAGGTCAAGATAAGGAAATGAAACGATTGCGCTATCAGAAGGCATTCTCTTTTCCCACTTCGTGCGGAACGATGCATCTTTCTTATGAATAATTGTCTGCAGATCAGGCTGACCGTTTTGACGGATCAGGTCCTGCATTTCTGTTTCCGAAGTAATACTGTTAAACTCGCGGTACGAAGTAAACATGTCTTTCTCCATCGCGGCGCCATAGAAGCGGCGAATATCTTCTTTCTTCATACGACCCGCTCCACTTACACGAAGACCCTGGCGAAGCAGTGCGTTGTTACGGATAGGTTGAAGAAAGATCAATCCCTTGTATTTACGATAACCATATAAAGGTTCATCAGCGCCTTGTCCGCTCAATACCACTTTCACATGCTCAGATACCAGTTTGGAAAGTGAATACATCGGTATGATCGAATTGGTAGCGATCGGTTCTTCTACTATATCCACGATCTTTTTCAGATCACCGATAAAATCAGTAAAGGTTACCCGTGTATGTACATTTTCTAATCCCAGTGTTTGCGCTGTTACCTGGGCCATTTCAATCTCATCAGATTTGAATAAGCCTTCGGCAAATCCTACGGTAAATGTTTTTACAGGCACCGTTGATTTATTCTTCGCAACTGCAGCTACTAATGCCGAGTCAATACCGCCACTCAGTAATACACCCAACTCCACATCAGACATCAATTGTCTTTCTACTGCCTGTTCGAATAAGCTGCCATATTCTTTTACTAAGGAGGCGAGATCCTGTTTTCTTGTTCCTGTCTTTTTGCTTTCTATATAATAATGACTGGTCATTATTATCTCAGGTTTATTCAGGTCGAAGGTGAGTACCTGTCCCGGTTCTACTTTCTTTATTTTTTTATAAATAGTATCCGGGGCACCTACATATCTCATCTTCATTCCTTCTACGATATTCTCTTTTTCATATACCATATCGATATAGTATTTGAAAGGGCGTATCTCGGAAGAAAAAATGAGTTGGTTATTCTCGAAGTAATAATAAAGTGGTTTTACTCCAAAACGATCACGGGCCACTGACAGCTTGTTTGCCTTTTGATCAAGAATGGCAAAACCGAAGATGCCGTTCAGGTTCTTGAGGGTTTTATTAATGTCTTGCTCATTGAAATAATTAATGATCGTTTCTGTATCAGAGTGACCACGAAAATTCTTTTCCTTAATAGAAGGCTTTAATGTCTCGTGATTATATATTTCCCCATTAAAAACGATACAGGAAACGCCATCACCTGAAAACATAGGCTGGGCGCCACTTTCACTCACATCTACAATAGATAAGCGGCGGTGAGCCATTGTTACCTCATTTCCATTGATGGTAAAATGTTTCGCACCATATCCATCAGGTCCGCGATGACTGATTGAATCCAGCGATTTCGGATCGTATTTAAAGTTAATGGTGCCTAAGATTCCGCACATAATGATGTTAGTTTTTGGGTGGTACGAATTCGGATCAGTTATTTTTTGGTGGCCATGATCTTCATGCCAAATAAATTAAAAGCCATTGAACTTGTCTTCATTCTTTTCCTGAGGAACTTGAAACGCTTGCATGTGTTTTCAAGGAAAATGAGGAAAGACATATTTACAGAGAAATAACCCCACTTGCTATAGCCGATGTATGCTTTTATTTTGGTAAAACCATTTGCTTCCAGCAGATCGCGCATTTCCTTATAATTATACTCCTTCATGTGAAAGCCTTCTGCTTCTTTGGTAAAATCGCGGGAGATATCATGCGGACCAGTTAAACGGTGCGGTGTGATGATCACCAATGTACCGTTCGGCGTAAGGTAAGTATGATACGCCTTCAGCAAAGGCTCTGTGTCATCTATATGAAGATGTTCAAATACCTGGTTGCTATAAATGATGTCAACAGCGCCGGGTTGCTCATGCATATCGACGCCATTGAATATTTTCAATTCAAAATTATCGGGCTTGCCTTCGATGAAAGGAATACTTTCAGCTACTTCGTACGCAACGATCTTTTTGAAATGCGGGGCCAATGCTTTGCTGAGAATACAATCGCCGGCGCCTATTTCCATAAATATCTTATTCTTGTCGTACAAGCGTTTTGCGAGTTTCAACTGCCAGCCGATTCTGTCATCTTCGGTAGAGTCGAGGTTATGCGCCAGTTCCGGAAATGTCGAGAACAGCACGTTATACACTTTCCCGTACATGGTCTTTCTTTGTTCGGGTGTAGTCGCTCTTAACTCATTTGCGAGTTTTCTCTCGAGCTGAAAGTGTTCAAATTTGTTGTAAGCCATGATGCAGGTTTTGATGTAACGGATTGGGTGGTTGTTTGTTATTAATCGAAATGGTTGTTTATATTAATTATGAATTATGAGTTATGAATTAAGAATTAGTATCTCAATCATTGGGTCACATTCATAATTCATAATCCTTAATTCATAATTTTATTCTCTAAGACTACAGACTCCTTATTCAGCACCTTTTCATACAGGTTGATATACTCTTCAGTCATTCTTTTTATCTCAAAATTATCAGTGATCCATTGACGGCCCTTTTGTCCCATCTGTGCAGCCAGGGAAGGATCGTTACGAAGCGTTTCTATTTTTGAAATAAGAATAGATGAATCAAGCGGATTAATCAGGAATCCATTCTTTCCATCCCGCACCAGTTCATCTGTTCCACCGCCTTTGGTAGCAATAACAGGTTTCCCACCTGCCATGTACTCAACGATCGTATTTGAAATGCCTTCGCTGTGATTTGTTGAATTAGTCATCAATACACCGATATCGACAAACTGCAATATTGATTCAATATCCTGGCGCATGCCCGGGAAGAATATTTGTTTGTCTAATAGATCACCTGGTGTTTTCTCTTTAATAACCGGAAGATTTTCACCAGCACCGATCAATAAGAAAGTCATGTTTGGATCTTTCCGACACAACTTGATGGCTGCCTCTAAGAAAGTATTGTAATCTTTTCTTTCCTGGAAAGCGGCAACCATTGCTACTACAAACCTGTTTCCTTTCGGACCACCAAGTATTTCTGTCTCTACCGTTTCGCGATCCTTCAGATTATTAAAACGCAGCAGATCGATACCATTATAGATGACCAGTGATTTCTCTACCGGTGGTTGATACGCTCTGATACCAGCTTGTGAATTTGATACAAATGCTTTGGAAAATGGAGAAAGCAACCTGATCCTGTTGCGAATGCTTTGTCCTAATGGTGATTGGCTGGATGCATCATAAATAACACCCTGTATTACCGGTTTATTTAATAGCAAGTTTGATATACCAAGATAACCACTGCAGGTAATATCCCACGAGTGAATGATATCCGGTTTGAATGACCGGATGATCCGGCGCATTTTTATCAAACGATTGATTTTCTTTTTATCTTTTCCTGCCATGATCTGAAACTTCACGGGCAGATCATAGACGATAGGGTATTCAACGATTGGCGAGAGGGAGATGATATAAATATCAAACTTTCCGGGTTCTTTCGTCAATCCCTTGATCAACTCAAGAAATCTTCTTTCCCGGCCTCCTCTGTGCAAACCATTTATGACCATTAAAATTTTCACTGGGGTGCTATTTCTATTTGAGTAAATTCTTTTGCTTGTCTTCCTTCCAGCCTGTATTGAATCTGTGCGGCTAATGTTCCTGTTACAAGGAACGCAAAGAACGCTGTCAATTCTTTATTGTGACTGGTAATGTACAGGATCATATAGATCAGCAATACGCTGAAAGGAGAATGAAGTTTCAACTTAGCTGATTTAATGATCAGGCCAATCAGCAATGCCATATAAACGAGGAACCCGAATACGCCAAACTCGATCATCATTAACAGCACACCATTGTGTGCATCGTAACCATGACCATAGTCGCGAGTTAAAAATCCATTATAACCAATGCCAAACAACTGCTCTTCCGGTATCAATCCTTTGAAACTATCGTATGCAATAGAGGACGCCTCTTTTCTCCATTCCATAGAGTCAAGGCTGTTCTCATTATAACTATTTCCTAATGCGCGATTGATCATTGCCATTGGCTCATCAATCAACCTTCCGGTGATAGTAGTTATAAAGCCACTGTCACTGCCAAGCATGGATCCAACGATCTGGAAAATGAATAAGGTGATAAACAAGCAAGCAATTGTCATTACCACCAGCGTATATGCTTTCTTTCCTTTATTCTGGGACATCAAGGCACGTATCACCATCACCAATGCAAAAATGAACACCAATAATAGTGAGCTGCGTGAGGTAGAAAGGAGCGTGCCGAGGAACATGACCGGCATCATCAATAAATTCATCTTTGTCTTTCCTTCTGCATTCAGGTAATCTGCCAGCAGGAATACAAACACACCACCGCAGATATACCCAAAGAAGTTGTGGTTGTTTAATTCAAAACCACCTACGATCAGGTGATAGAAACGCTGAACCGGGAAGCCTCCGCAGAAGGCATAAGTATAAGCGAGGTCACCAAAACACACAAGACCACCTAGTGTGATACTGATCTTGAATATTTCGTAACTACCTTTTCTGAAATAAAAATAATAACCAAGGAAGGCCGAGATTAATGCCAGCGTCATTTCCTTGAACAGATCCATATTCATCAAACTATTTTTGGCGCTTATCAACCATACATAGACGATGAAGAAAGTAATGTGCCAGCAATAACTTAATGAGATGAAAGAGGGGAAGGGGTTATCCGGATCTTTTTTCTCTGCCAATACTTTCAGTAACAAACAGAGCGTGGTAACAGCTCTGAAGTTAAGCGGCATACCCGGCAGGTCAAAGTTGATGTCTGCAACAATGCTGGTGAATAGCAAAATAGCTATCCAGTCAATCTTTTTGAACAGGGCGTAAATGAAAACGACGCCCCCGATGGCCATTATGATCGATGATAAAGACAATGTATGCTGATTAATGCGTAACGGCTGCTTGTTTTTTAGGTTTATATGCTTTCTTTAATTTCTTCAGGGATTGATGGATGAACGGGAAGCGCAACAATGTTCTTTTCAATCTCATTTTCATTCCTGCCTGATGTTGTTGCTGTAAAAATCTGAATGAGTCATCTGCTTCTTTATAATTATCCAGGTTGTAAGCGATGTTGAACTTATCGCGGTGAAAATTTAATTCAAATTCCAGGGCCGTTTTTTTATCGACGTTATATTTATCAATAAAATGTTTCTTCATCTGGTAGTGTCCCTGCATCAGTACAAACTTTCTTGCTTTGTGCCTGGGATGCGAATGAGAATTTTCTACTACCCGGTATGTCATCATTGCATCATCGAGGTATTTGAACTTAACATGTTTTGATAGCTCCAGCCAACTTGGAAGATCTTCATACATGAAGCCGGAATTTTCAAACTCATCGAAGTCGATATACTGATCAACGGCTGCTTTCCTGTAACAAGCCGAACCAGTGAAGATGAAAAATTTGCCAGTCAATATCGCGGTGAACACATCACCATCGGGAATAACTTCATTATGACTACGATGAAACGCCGGTTCAGTAACATTGCTTTTTTCAAAAAAAACATTAGCGTCTGTATGTACTAAACCAATATCAGGATTGCTTTCCAGAAAGCTGATTTGCTTTTCCAGTTTCATTGGATCGTGCCAGTAATCGTCGCAATGACAGAAGGCGATATATTTTCCTGTACATGCTTCAATAACAGAGCGGAAATTTTTCAATACTCCTTTATTGGGCGCTTCAGGTAATAGCTTGATGATATTGGGAAACTTCCGCTGGTATTCCAGCAATACTTTTCTTGTATTGTCAGTAGATGCATCATCGCCGATGATGATCTCGAAAGGGTAGTGGCACTGTTGCGCAAGAATGCAGTCCATTGTCTGGCGCACAAACTTTTCCTGGTTATAAGCCATCACACCAATACTTATGAGACACGA
>JBDTPD010000136.1:0-8632 GCA_039932855.1 Chitinophagaceae bacterium
ATCAGGTAATAAAAAAGGCTCTTTAAAAGAGCCTTTCAGTGGAGAACAGGGGAGTCGAACCCCTGACCTCTTGCATGCCATGCAAGCGCTCTAGCCAACTGAGCTAGTTCCCCTTGGGGAGCGCAAAAATAAAGGAAAACCGCAACATCTGAGGTATAAAATGCAGACTAAACTTGCCCTTTCATTTCCAGGTGTATGAACATTTATTGGAGAATAAAAAGCCTAACGAACTGTTGCGTAAAACTATCATTAGTGATTGGCATTGACAGTATGGGGGACAGTCGGTGGAATATCGTTCCCAATGCTTATCGGGTTTATCCTTAACTATTATAAATCTATAAATAACATCACGGCTGATTACAATATTATCTTTATCTTTTGTGGCCTATCCTTCCTGATCTGACGGCTATTGATCCATTGGATCACCCCCTAAAATAGAGAGGATCGATTTTTAATTGGTATCATTTTTAAAAACTAACTCGTAATATGAAAATCATCATAGTAATATGCTACTGCCTTCATAGTTTTTTATTATTCTCCCAGCAAACCAATATCTATCACGGCGATTGGATCGATTTTAATAAAAATGGGAAGAAAGATATTTTTGAAGATGCCACACAGGCAATCGACAAACGGGTAACCGATCTCGTATCAAAAATGACATTGGAAGAAAAGACCTGCCAGATGGCTACTTTATATGGGTATGGTCGTGTATTAAAAGATGAATTACCCACTGCTGAGTGGAAAAATGCTATCTGGAAAGATGGTATCGCTAACATCGATGAGCAACTGAATGGTGTTCCATTTCATCCGGAAGCTGCTTCCGCTTACACTTATCCTTACAGCAAACATGCAGAGGCTATCAATACTATACAGAAATGGTTTGTTGAAGCAACAAGATTAGGTATACCTGTTGATTTTACCAATGAGGGTGTGCATGGTTTATGCAGTGATCGCGCTACTTCCTTACCTGCCCCTATTTCTATCGGCTCTACCTGGAACAAACAATTAGTCAGACAAGCAGGTGAAATCGAAGGACGCGAGGCAAAGGCATTAGGGTATACGAATGTGTATGCACCTATTCTTGATCCGGCGCGTGATCAGCGTTGGGGGCGTGTAGTAGAATGTTATGGTGAAGATCCTTTTCTTATTGCTGAACTTGGAAAACAAATGGTACTCGGTATTCAAGGTGCCGGCGTAGCATCTACGTTAAAACATTTTGCTGTTTATAGTGTGCCTAAAGGCGGCCGTGATGGCGAAGCGAGAACTGATCCGCATGTGGCACCAAGAGAGATGCAACAATTATATCTCTATCCTGTTAAAAAAGTAATTCAGGAAGCGCACCCAGTAGGAGTGATGAGTAGTTACAACGATTGGGACGGTGTACCTATAACGGGCAGCCATTATTTTCTTACAGAATTATTACGCGAGCAATTTGGCTTCAATGGTTATGTGGTATCAGACAGCAAGGCAGTAGAATTTATTTATGAAAAACATCATGTTGCTAACAGCTTCAAAGAAGCAACAAGACAGGCAGTAGAGGCAGGATTGAATGTATGGACAAACTTCGCCATGCCTGATAAATACATTACTAACGTCCGCGAACTGGTGAAAGAAGGAAAACTTTCTATGAAAATATTGGATCAGCGTGTCGGAGAAGTATTGCGGGTAAAATTTATACTCGGATTATTTAATCATCCTTACACTGCAGATACAAAAACGGCCGATCAATTAGTACATACAGCGGCTGATGAAAAATTTTCTCAGGAAATAGAGAGGCAATCATTGGTATTATTAAAAAATCGTAATAATCTCTTACCACTTGCAAAGTCATCTGTTAGAAAAATCCTGATCACTGGCCCATTAGCAGATGCAACAAAATATGCTGTTAGCCGCTATGGTCCTAATAATAATCCTGTCACTAGTGTTTACCAGGGGATAAAGAAATTGGTTGGTGACAAAGTGAATGTACAATATGAAAAGGGATGTGAAGTGAAAAATACGGGATGGCCAGAAACAGAAATTATCAATACACCTTTGAGTAATGAAGATAAAACCAGTATTCAAAAAGCTGTTGCAAAAGCTAAACAATCAGATATTATCATAGCTGTATTGGGGGAAGATGAAAAAACAGTAGGCGAGGGACTTACCCGTACATCATTGGACTTACCCGGACGGCAGCAACAATTACTTGAAGCATTGTATGCAACAGGTAAACCGGTGGTATTGGTGTTGATCAATGGACAGCCGCTTACTGTCAATTGGGCGAATAAATATATACCTGCGATTTTAGAAGCAGGATTTCCTGGTCCATCTGCAGGTAATGCCATCGCACAAACATTGTTTGGTGATTATAATCCGGGCGGTAAGCTGAGCATTACCTGGCCAAAGACAGTTGGGCAAATTGAATTTAATTTTCCTTTCAAACCGGCTTCACAAGCAGACCAGAAATCTAAGGGCCCCAATGGCGCTGATAATACGATGGTGAATGGCGCGTTATATCCATTCGGATATGGATTGAGTTATACCAGTTTCGCTTATAGCAATTTGCAGATCACTCCTTCTTCATTACACCCAAGCGATACGATTGAAGTATCAGTAGATATTACCAATAGTGGTAAGCGTACTGGCGATGAAGTAGTACAATTATATTTGAAAGATAAACTGAGCAGTGTGATCACGTATGAAATGCAGTTGCGCGGATTTGAACGTGTGAGTCTTCAGGCAGGAGAAAAGAAAACAGTAAAATTTATATTGAAGCCTGATGATCTTGCCATACTGGATAGAGATATGCATTGGACGGTAGAGCCCGGAGATTTTGAAGTTTTGATAGGAAGTTCCTCGGAAGATATAAAACTGCATAAAAATTTTACAATCGACCTTGTGCCTGCAGTCAGGTAAACTGTATATAATTTCACACATTTATTCAATAGTGGAAAGTTTTTCCCCACCTCTTTGTCGCTTGATTGTCATCGCTCTCCGGTTCCTAATCATCCGCATTATTGTTTTTAAAATATTTGAAAAAATATTTTTATTATCCATTGTATATAATCCCTTCTTTAATAGAGAAAATTTGCGAAGACTTACACTATCTTTTTGTAAAGCAAGAGTTTTCCATATCTCAATTGTCAGGGTTTTCCCGGTACTAGGCCCAATTATTGTTTTTCGAATGACTGACTTTTAACCTAGTATTTTCCAGAAAAAATTGTCATAGTTACATCAGCGCATTGCCCGGCTACCTGGCATACGCTATTCGATTGCAATTTTCGGAATCGACATGGTTCAGTTTTCCTATCTCCTGAAAAGCAAGCCCCATTCATCTCTGATGAGATGATTTTTTGCCAAATGAATATTCGTAAAGATTGTCATTTCGTCAATTTTAGAAAATTGATGATGTGACTGAGATGGCGAAGCTATATCCGGATTTACGTAATTATTCATGTCGTTTAACTGTTAACTATGCAAATGATCTGTGATCCTACCTGGTATATCGTTTATACAAAACGATTGTTAGAAAAAAAAGTAATGCAACAACTTACAAAGAGAAAAATAGATCATTACTGTCCAATGGCCAGAATGAAGAAGCATGAAAATAATCGCATTATACTTAACCATAAGCCGTTATTTCCTTCTTATGTGTTTGTGCAGGGCAACGATAACCAGATAAATTCACTGAGCAGGATCAGCAGTATTCTCAGTATCGTTCACCGGTTCAAAGAACCTGCGATTATTTCAAATGAAGAAATCAAGGGGATTAGAAATTTTGTAGAACGGTACGATAATGTGCTGCTTGAAAAGACCCAGCTTTTTGTAAATCATTTTTCTGATACTACCCAGGCCGGACCTGTTCAGCAGGAGGAGGGGAATTACTTTATCAACCTGCATTTACCTTCCCTGGGTTATATACTTAAAGCCAATATAGGCCTTGAATCCGTTAAACCTGCAGATGTACTTTTCCTCAACGGAGAGTACCAGGCATTTACTTCCAAAGTGGCCAACTAATTTTTCCGGTACCTGATCATATTTTGCTAACAGAGCTTGCCTGCTGGTGAATGTAAACGAATATCTTAGCAGTATTATCACCATTCATACTGAACCATGTTAAAAAAGACTGTTCTCTGTTTCGTTATGTCGCTACCATTGTGGGTGGCGCTTTTTAGTTGTCAGACATCCAGGCAGCTCCCTTATTTCAAGGACCTCCCTGAGGACTCAGTGGTAAGCAAGATTGGAACCTCCGCTTATGTGCCGCTGAAACTACAGGCGAATGATGATATACAGGTTACCATTTCCAGCACTTCGCCTGAAGCCAGCCAGTTTTTCAATCTTGTAGCAGTCGCCCCTTCACCGGCTATTAACGGATCAGCTTCATCGGGTACCTCACAAGGATTCATCAATCTTTATCATGTGTCTTTCAGCGGTATCATCACTATGCCGGTACTGGGAGATATCAACGTTGCGGGTCTTACCACCGAACAGGTGAAATTGGATATCACTGAACGACTAAAAGATTATCTCAAAAATGCCGTTGTTACCGTTACACTCACCAATTTTAAAGTAACAGTTATCGGTGAAGTAAATAAACCTGTTGTTATCCCGGTAAACGGACAAACAATAAATGTTCTTGAAGCCGTTGGCGCTTCCGGGGATATGACAGTATTCGGCATTCGAAAAAATGTAAAGGTCATCCGCAAGCTACCTGATGGCACCACCGAAGTAGCTATTTTGGATTTTAATAAATCTGATGTTATGCGATCACCTTATTTCCAGTTGAAACAAAACGATATTGTTTATATACAGCCGAATAAAAGCAAGGGTCTGCAGGCAACAAGGTCAGGGATCTGGATTCCTATTATAACCACGCTGGTGTCAGTCGCGGCAATTATTATTACAAGAAAATAATCCTGTTGCGCCGCTTACTAAACTTAAAAAAAATTACATGGAGTCAGCAGAATTCATAGGAAGACAAAATAGCGAAGGATTCAATCTGAAAAGATGGTTCTACCGGATGCTCAAACTCTGGCCATGGTTCGTTCTCAGTCTTGTCATATGTCTTTTATTCTCTTATCTGTATTTACGCTATACCAATCCTATATACAATGCAGTTGCTTCCATTATGGTAAAAGATGAAAAGAAAGGTGCTGAGGTCATGGACAATTCCATGATGAAAGAAATAGGGTTGGGTGGTAATAATAAACTGGTAGAAAACGAAATTGAGGTATTGAAAAGTTACGATCTGATGGAATCAGTCGTTAATTCTCTTCAATTATTTGTGACAGTAAAACATGTGGGCCGCGTGCGAAACGTAGATGTTTTTGCTGATGATATACCTTTTAAATTTGATGTACATAATCCTATTTCTATTACTGACACCAGACACTGGCAGGTAACTGATTCAATCAGTGGAATCATTTTTCAGGCAGGTAATAAACCACCGGTATTCATTAAATACGGCCAGGCCTATAATGCCGATGGTATAAACTTTCATCTATTTGCGGACACTTTATATGCAGGTCAACGATCAGGCACTTATGAAGTAACTCTGACAGAACCTGCAGCAACCGCCGTTGATTTTAGTCGTAGGTTATCTGTTGATGCTGCCAGTAAAGTTGCTACCGTTATCAACCTCGAAATGAAGGATCCCAATAGTAAACGCGGTGTTGCTGCGTTACAATCATTAATAAATATCTATAATATCCAGGGTATTGAGGATAAGAATAAAGTGAGTGATAATACAGTTAGTTTTCTCAACGACCGGCTGTCTGAAGTGGCGACAGATTTGCAGGGAGTAGAAGGTTCTGTTGAAAAATTCAAAAGCCAAAACAGGGTTACTGATCTTTCTTCTGATGCACAGCAATACCTGGATATGGCACAGCAGGTAGATGTACAGAAAGCACAAAGCCAGACACAACTGAATATCATTGATGCATTGCAAAAAGATTTACAAACGAATGAAGATAATCCAAAACTTGTTCCTTCTACATTGGGAATAAACGAGCCATCACTCGGTATGCTGATTGAGAAGCATAATCAATTGGTACTGCAAAAAGAAAGAATGCAGCAGGTATCAGGACCAAAAAATCCTGCATTAATAGATCTGCAGGATCAGATTAAAGAAATCAGAAGCAGGTTAATAACCAATGTAGCTAATTTGAAACAAGCCTATACGATTTCACTGAACGATATTTCCGGAAAAGACAATCAACTTAATAGCAGGATCAGAAGTGTTCCGCTGATGGAAAAAAAATTGGTTGAAATTACACGTAATCATAACGTGCAGGAACAATTATATTCTTTCCTGTTACAGAAAAGAGAAGAAGCTGCTATTACAAGAGTATCAAATGTAGAAGATTCAAAAACAATATTGCGCGCCCGTAGCTTAGGAAAAGTTTCGCCCAAAAGAAATATGATATGGACATTGGGTATTTTATTAGGACTTATACTTCCGATCAGCGCTATCGGTTTTCGCGACTTCATGAATAATAAAGTGGGTGACATGGAAGAGATCGGTAAACAAACCAGTTTGCCGGTATTGGGATCTGTGCCTCATATCAGGAAATTAAAAGAGCCGATTGTTATTAATTCTCATTCGAGAACTGCAGCGGCGGAACAGATAAGGAATATCCGTACAGCTATCAGTTATACCGGGAATGGTAAGAACGTAAAGACAATTTTGATTTCTTCTTTTCAACCAGGAGAAGGAAAGAGTTTCGTTAGTTTGAATATTGCGACTTCTTATGCGCTCCTGGATAAAAAAACGGTAGTACTGGAGTTTGATCTTCGCAAACCAAAGCTCTCAAAAAATCTGGGGCTTACTACCAAAGGCGGAATCAGTAATATACTTGCCGGTAAAACGCAACTGGATGATGTATTAATAGAAATACCCGGCCATGATGGTAATTTGTTTCTGCTTCCTGCAGGTACATTACCTCCGAATCCGGCTGAACTTATCTCAGGCTCGAATATGGGGTGCCTGTTAAAAATGCTGCAGGAGCGCTTTAGTTATATTATTATTGATTCGCCTCCTTTAAATGTAGTAACTGATGCTACATTACTCCAGAAATATGCCGATATTACCGTGATAGTGCTGCGGCAAAATTATACATCGAAAGATGCGTATGAACATCTTAATCAACGGGTGGCTAAAAATCCAGGTGAACCAATTTACCTGTTGTTAAATGATACAGGTAAAACAAAACGTTACGAGGATAAATATGGGTATGCCAGCGGCTATTACCATGATAAAGAGTAAGGGCTTTGTGCGCTATCTTTAGATTACAAATGCATCCGACATTCGCATTTGTTTTAGTTTCAGTACATTTTTTTGATCAAAAATAATATACCCAAATTGTAAGATACAAGTGGAAGTAAAAAAAGCGCTTTTCAAAAATTTTCTTGCAAGCGGTTGGGGTAAAATTTCAACTGTACTCTTCCGGCTGATTCAGATACCCATATTGTTATCTTTTTTAGGTATTGAAAATTACGGACGGTGGCTAGTGCTTTATACACTGCCATCGTGGTTGTCGTTGGCTAATCTTGGTTTTGGTAGTGTTGCTGGTAATGATATATCAATCGCTATTGGCAAAAGAGATTTTAATGCTGCAAGAGCAACCTACTCATCCACTTTTCGTGTCGTCACCTATATATTTTTCGCCGGGGTTATATTAATTATTCCGGTCGCTTATTTTATTCCCTGGGAAAAACTGTTGAAATTACCGGTTACACACCATGCTGAAATAATGCGGGTACTGATATGGTTTGCACTTTCGACATTATTGTCTTTTTTTGATGAAATATTTCAAGCGAGGTTCAGAGCCGCACGAAAAGCACATGTATATATTTTGCTTTATAGTTTCAGACCATGGCTAGAATTATTAGCTATGATTGTAGTATTACAATTTACTACACGGCTTGATCATCTTGCGCTGGCAGTTCTCTGTTCCACTATTATTTTTGTAATAGCTACCCAATGGCTTAGCTACAGGGCCATGCCGGAACTTTCATACAACAGCTCCCATGTACAAAAAGGACAGCTAAGGAATTTATTCAGGAAAGGGTTGGCCTTTCAGGCATTCCCGCTGGGAAATGCGCTGATCTTCCAGGGAAATATCTTAGTGGTACAATTATTATTGGGTCCTGTAGCAGTTGCCATTTTTGGATCGGTCAGGACATTAGTACGGTCTATTAATCAAATGCTGGAACTGATCAACCAGGTAATGTGGCCGGAGCTTAGTATCTTATTTGGAACCGGTGATCTTCAAAAGGCTGCACGCCTTCATCGTATCGGGGTTGTGTTGTCAATAGGCATAGCATTGATCTTTGTATTGGTTCTTGGCCTGTTTGGACAAAAACTGTTCTCGGTATGGACAGGTGGTGCATTTGTATTATCAAGAACATTATTATTTTTATTTCTTCTGCCTATTCCTTTTAATTCGCTTTGGTTTACAAGTAGTGTTATTCATATGGCTTCAAACAGACATGAAGGATTAGCGGTTCGTTATTTAATAGCCATGTGCCTCGCGGTAATCGGATGCGGTATACTCGCGTGGTTATTTGGAATAGAAGGCGCTGCTGTATCAACTGTCATTGCTGACCTTATCCTTATCCCTTATGTCTTCCGGGTTTCGTTGGCATT
>JBDTPD010000137.1:0-8609 GCA_039932855.1 Chitinophagaceae bacterium
AGCCGCAGCCATTACGCAGAGTTCCTTTGTATTACAATGGACAACAGCTACAGATAATATCGGGATAGCTGGCTATGATATATACCGCAATGGAACAAAGATCAATACTTCATTAGTAAGCGGTCTTATTTATACAGTAACAGGTCTTACCGCCGGCAACACTTATTCTTTCACCGTTGTTGCTAAAGACGCAGCAGGTAATTCCAGTCCTGCAAGCAGTGGATTAGCTGTAACTACATTGTTGCCCACACCGGGATTAGAAACATTTACCCTACGTACCGTTATCGCGAATCAAAAAATGCCACATGATCTTGTGTACGGACCTGATAATAATATCTGGTACACAGAAAGATTTGCAGGTACGGTTAGCTATGTAAATCCGGCTACCGGCGCAAAGACAGTCGTGTTGTCATTAGGTACATCATTTGTAAATGTTGGCGGTCAGGATGGATTACTTGGCCTGGCATTGCATCCGCAATTCAAACAAGGCAAACCTTACGTTTATATTTCTTACACGTATCAATCGGTTAGTTCTACGGTGCGTAAAACAAGAATTGCACGATATACCTATGATTCAGTCAGCAAGACATTGGGACAAGCTGTAACGATCCTGGAAAATATTCCGGGTAGTAATGATCACAACTCAGCGAGATTAGCAATCGGACCTGATCTGAAATTGTATTATTCAGTTGGCGATATGGGCGCTGGTCAGTTTGACAACCTTGCACGTACGAATAATGCTCAGAACCTGAATATTCTTGAAGGAAAAATTTTAAGATTCAATACTGAGATAGTTGCTGGTTCATGGATACCGACAGATAATCCATTCTCCAATGCCGGTGTTAAAACTCCGGTGTATACATATGGTCACCGTAATCCGCAAGGATTGGTTTGGGGAAAAGTGAATGGCGTTGATATCTTATACAGTAGTGAACATGGACCATACAGTGATGATGAGCTGAATGTTATTGAACAAGGTCGCAACTATGGCTGGCCATTGGTAGCAGGATTTTGTGATGGCAACTATAACGGCAGGTATTTAGGTGGCGGTTGGGTTGGTAATGAACAAAACAATTGTACCACATTGAATGTAAAAGAACCTATCCGTTCGTTGTTTCCTGTTGCAAGTCCTCCGGATTCAACAACGGATAATTCTACATGGCCATCAACAGCGCCATCAGGTACTGATTTTTATGGCAGTACTGCTATTCCTGGCTGGCAGAATTCATTGCTGGTAGCAGAATTGAAAAAAGGCGCTGTGGCAAGATTTAAATTGAGCAGCGATGGCAAGAGCATCATTTCTGACACCATCAATTACTTCCAGGGCAAAGGACGTTTCAGGGATGTTGTTGTATCGCCTGATGGATTGAAGATTTATGTATCCTGCGATTCAGAAGGAAATACATCTGGTCCGACTAATAATGTAACAAGCACGCCAGCGAATCCGGGAAGTATATTAGAGTTTACTTACCAGCCACCAACGGGTAAGATGAGTCAATTTGATGAAGCGATCGTTCAGAATACAGTAAAAGAAGATATACATGATAAGAGCATAGATGTATATCCAAATCCTGCAACTGGCTTCTTTGTAGTGTATAGCTATATTGCTGATAAAGGTCGCCTCGTTGAATTGATGGACCTGAATGGCAAGGTGATCCGCAGACAGGCTATTGTGAGTGTAGCAACACGGGTAGAAGTTGGCAGTCTTGCTAATGGATTATACCTGGTAAGAATAACAGACAAAAAGGGAAATGTATTACGCAATGAAAAAATGCTGATACAGCAATAAGAATTCTTTCTTTTAAAATAAAAAACCGGGTCTGATCAGCCCGGTTTTTATTTTTCGTAACCCTAATCCTTATTAGTTGAGGACACGTGCAGAGGAAGAAGACATTTTACCTGTATTTCCTTCTACCGTACCATTTGTAATGAATTTTATCTGTACCGCATTATCACCTGTACCACCAGGAGTACCAGAAAGCAAAATAGTATATACTTTCTTTGACTCAAGTGTGATATCACGGTTGGCAGTGATCGTTCCACCATTAGTAACGTTAACAGTTACAGTTCCCGCATTTACGGCTGTAAATCCTGATACTGCAGGAAATGCTGCGTTATCATTTACCACATTTGTACCACCTGATGCAATCGTCACGGTTGGGCTGGATGCGTCAGGGATCGCATTGATATAGCGAACATATGCCTGATCGGTTGCGGGCAAACTATCCAGGTTATCTTTCACGATCACATTCTGGTAAGCACCTGCTGTACCTACAAGAAATACTGAATAGTACGTTGAATCTTCAAACGTATAATTCGTATTTACCAGTGATGTACCGCTGCTATAGTTATAAGATTCCACTGATCTGGTACCCGGATAAATCGCCAGGTAACCACCCGTATAACTATTAAAGGTTAACGGAACTTGTGTGAGATTGCTGCCTGAAAGGGCAAAGCCGGCTTGTGACAGATCCGGGGAAAGGTTGAAGGCCATTAATGCCGCTACTGGTGTATTGCTGTTATTGTCGTCATTGTGTGATTTATTACACGAGGCAAACAATAAACCACCGGCCAGTGCTGCAATTGCCATCCATCCACGTCCGCGAACTGTAGAAATAAGTTTTTTCATAATCTCTCTCTCCTGTTTTTTATTAATTAAATGGATTATAAAAGTTGAAAAAATAATGCCAGAGAGAGCAGACAGTCAATCATTCATCAATGTTAAGTACTCCTTAACATTTGTCAGCGAGTTATTAAGGTTATCAAACCTTTTTTATGCTGAATTGTATATGCGCTCATAATGTTTAGTGAAAAAATTGCCCGTATAATTCTACATTATCATTGCTGCAGGTATTTGTAATCATTCGATTTAAGCTTGTGTATTATTATCCCCAATTAGTAGATTTGAAAACCAATCAAAATACTGACCCTTAGCCCATGGTTTTTACCATGGGTTGTAACAGATTAACCACCGTGATTTTATTCATAAGTTCTGATATTTTCATCAACCCATGGTTGAAACCATGGGCCAAGGGCCCGGTTGAAAATATGTAAAGGATTACATCTTATAATTCACTCTATGCTAATAATTAGCGCCTGTATGTGTTTGTTTATTTTAATTTTTTAGATCTTTCAACGGGAAAATAAAATACCTTGGATGAAAATAATCACCATGGCCGAATTAAAAACCAAAGCAACTGAGCAGACTGTTGAAAGTTTTATTGAAAAAATAGCTGATGAAAAAATTCAGAAAGATTGCCACGGCTTAATAAAGCTGATGAAGAAAGCAACCGGATCAAAACCAAAAATGTGGGGGTCTTCTATTATTGGTTTTGGTCAGTATCATTATAAATATGACAGCGGCCATGAAGGTGATATGTGCATCACAGGTTTTTCTCCAAGAAAAGCCAATCTCTCCTTGTATATCATGGGTGGCATCAAGGGCCAGGAAGAGTTATTGAAAAAATTAGGAAAGCATAAAGCCAGCAAAGGTTGTGTGTACATCAAGAAGCTCGAAGACGTGGATTTGAAAGTATTGGAAAGCATGGTAAAGAATGCTGTTGATTATATCAAGAAAAAATACCCGGCTAAATAAAAACGTTGATCAGAAAATCTATAAATATTTTCTACTGTTATATTAATAAGCGCCGGGCATTTAAACACTGATAAAATATATTCTTCCTACCTGGCACAAGTAATCTTATGATGAAAAATACATTGTTGCTGTTTCTGGCTCTACTCATTTTCATCAATAGCAATGGGCAACAGTCAAAGACTGATTCCTTAATGCCTTTTACTACTTCACTTAAACTTAATCTTAATGGCTTTCGCATTGGAGTTGAACAAAAGATAACGAGAACATCTACTGTTCAACTTGAGATTGGTCGTTTCCGCAAAGAGACATTGATCCTTAGTCCTCAAATAAGGATTTATAAAAGGGTATTCAGGGTTCTAGGATTTATTGGAGCAGGTTATCTGTATAAAAAAGACGGTTACAATGCTGCTGACTCTGTACATGTGATAGGAAGCGGTCCGGATTATTTGAAATCATTCCGAATAACAAAATATGTCCACGCCTTTACATTAAACTCCGGCTTTTTCTTTGATGCCCATGTTTTCAAGCGAACACTTTTTTTCGAATTTAATTTTGCCGCTGGTATACGATACAAGAAAAGTAACTTATACGGACTTGAACCAAATGAGGAAATTGATTTTGTAGGTACAGATGCCTACATACTGCGACCTCAGCACGAGCAGAATACCAAAGGCAAATTTGTGCTTTACCCGGAGATCAATGGGTTTGTAAGGCTTATCATTCCGTTGATAAAATAACCAATCATTTAAGGTCAGCTATTCTATTCTCTTCTTACAAAAATTTGTGGTGGTATATCTCCAAAAACAAACTCTGTAACACTGTACAACCACATTGTCTTATTGATCTCCTCTCCTTCGAACGCAGGCATCAGGTAGTAACCTCCCCCTACATAAGGAACGCAACGCTCTGTCAGATGGAGTATATCAGCGTTGTCAAACTTTTCTCTATCGGCTGAGCGGAACGGTCTTTGCTTTACCCGCAATCATATCAAGCATTGTGTTTGCTCCTTCTACCATTTGCAGGTCAGCTATAGTTCCACCCTGTTTAATGTATTACGGCAGATCAATAAACCAGCCTTCTGTTCACCATACTGCGGCTTATTACTGAATACGCTATTATGGCAACGGCAGAGATTTTATAATGATATTTTATAACTATCCGTAAAACGAAACTAAATTTATAATTAAACTTGATGGTAATGTATTTTTAGATGTTACCTATTCACTTAAATCAAATGTTTTCACAACAGTCCAATGTTCACCATTAACTTGTTCAATAAGAGAAATTGTGTTAAAAATCAATTGTGCCGGCAATTTTGCTTTTTCTATAGCTTCAAAAATCATGTCAGTACAATTTGAATTTCGTGGGTGCATTAAAGTAATATGTGGTTCATGCCTTCTTGGTTTTACACCCACTCCCTTTAATACTTTTTGCCTTAACTCCTGAAACTCCTCATTTTCTGCTGTCCCAGGAATTAAAGCTCCTTTACCATTGTCAAATTTTGCTACTTGTCCAAATTTTACATTTATTTCTTTTTGATTAAGGTGTGTTAAGTTGTATAATATTTTTCCGATGTCCTCGATTTCATCTTCTCTGCATAATGTAACGTGGCTATTTATCAATTCACTTTGTAGTGGATTAAACTTGCTACGAATATCTTCAATATACTGCCCATCATTTTTTTGGATGAATAATGTTAGTTGTCTTCTTATAATGTCAGTCATTTTTTTAAGTGGCTATATCTTTTATTGATATTTTAATTTAGGGTTGTCTACACACTTGCACCTAAGTGTGTGCATGGGAATTGGCGCTGTTGCTGCCGCAAAGAACAATTAAAGAAACGCATTTTTATTTGAAACGAAAACATAGTTTATAACGGGTCAATCTCATAGCCTATATACAATAGGTTACCAAATAAAACATAACCAAGCTATCATGTGACAATTGAATATAGCCGAAAAAATATTAGTTAGCATTCGCTTTATTTTTTGCTCCAAAAAGAAAACGGATAAAGCGATATGGCCTTATAAATAAATGATAAATACTCATGGTTAAACAAAATGTGAGAACAACGGTAAAAGCATACTTCAAAAAGATAGCGTCACTTGTTTGCACAACATAATACGATAAGACAACAATGATAGTTTGGTGAAGGATATAAAAGGGATATACCGCACTATTAATATAATTAAGAACTGTTAGTTTTCTATTTAGATATTTTTTACCATACCCCACAGCAGTTAAAACCCATAACCAGGCAGTAAATGCATATACTGCCATGTATACATTTGTTTGCCAGTGAGAAGTATAATCAGAAAAGTAGTGATTGGGCTCAAGCTTATTCCAGCGGAGATAGTTTATTAAAAAAATGCTGATTAGTGCAAATGTGAAGGATGTACGTCTGTTTCTTTCAATACTATCCATTAAGGACGGGAAATTCATACATAAAAAGCCTGCAAGAAGAAAAAACAACCAATAAAATATCATACAAAAATCATGGACAAGGTCATTTGTTTCAGGAAAACGGATCGCCAGCAGCGCAAATAAAATAATTGAGGGTATCATAATAAAATAAATTCTTTTTGATGTTGCTAAAGAATTAATAAATGATCCCCTGCTCGTTTTAGTGACCATTTTTTTGAAAAAAGATGCAAAGATTACATCATAAAAGAAGAGATAGGCTATAAACCAGAGATGGTGCCAACTCAAATTTCCTTTTGGGTATACACCGCCGGTAAAAATTGTTGGATAAAAGTTTAAAAAATTACCTTTAAATCCCTCTGTCAATCGTTCCATATACACCTGAATGGGAACAATTAATAACATCCCAAACAAAAGCGGAACAAATAGCCTGCGCACACGCAGAAGTATAAATTGACCGGCCGTTCTTTTTTGAAGCATTACATGCGTAACAGTTCCGGAAATGAAAAATAAAAGAGGCATTCTGAAGCGGCTGATAAAAAAATTAAATTCCATCAGCAAGTTGCTCTTCTCATTGTTTTTAATATGCCACCAGTCAGGTACATAGGGCATTGCACTATGAAAGAGTAACACTCCCAAAATAGCTCCTATCCTAAGCCAATCTATATATGTCTGCCGGTTAGTAGTTTGCATAAATTTAATTTTTTCCAGTTGATTTTTTGGCTTCGCGTGATTAGTGCTTTTTTATTCGCCTTAGTTGACGTGTGCCCGAATAACCAATTCTTTGAGCAATAGTTGTGCTTTTCATTTCAGTGTTATGACTTAATATTTTAATTTCCTCCAGGCGAAGTTTTTTTACATATCCGTTAATAGTTAACCCTGCTGCTTTCTTAAAAGCCCTCGTGAGGTTTCTTGGGCTCATGCGAACCATCTCTGCAAGTTGCGCTATCGTAAATTTTTTATCCAGGTTTTCCACAAGCCAGTCCTGTACACTATGGATTTCCTGCTGTATGTGATTTCGATAATTGAGATATATACTGTCTTGTGTATGATTTCCGCTTCTCCTATAATAAACCACCAATTCACGGCTCACCTTGTGCGCAAACAAAGGCCCATAATGTTCTTCCACAATAGCTAGCGAAAGATCGATACCAGAAGTAATGCCGGCACTTGTGTAAATGCCGTCGTCATGTGTAAATAAGGTGTCTTTTTTTATCTGTATTTCAGGATATGCCAGTTTCAATTCTTTTACTCTTTTCCAATGAGTGGTTGCAGGCTTATTTTTTAATAACCCCGCTTCTGCCATTATAAACGACCCTGTACAAACAGAACAAACATTAACTCCGTTATCATGGTTTAGCTTAACCCATTTTAAGAACAGCGTTTCATTCTTAAATTCCCTTGAAGTCAGATATTCCATCCCGGCTCCCGGTAGGAAAAGATAATCACCTGCATTCAACTTAATTTTACTGAAGTGCTGCAATTTTGAGAAATATAATCCGGCTGAGCTTGCAACCTCAGGGCGTAATGAGCAGAAGGTTAAGTCATAATGCGCCCCATATTCATTGGCCTCGTAAAATACCTGTATTGGGCCATTTAAATCCAGCACATGTACCTGTGACGGAACGAAGAACGTAATCTTTCTATTTTGGTGCATACTATGTATTTATGAGTCAAAAATATAGAAACCATACTACACATAATAGGACAAGAAATGGACATTTTGGGCCACCTAAAATACTTAGAAAAAGAGAGCCTGTACCTGAAAAAGAATGGCCAATTATCCTTTTCAGAAGACACTATTTAAAAACCCCAACCGGATTGTATGCACCAACTGGGTATAAGCCAACTCCTTCATATGATGAATCACGGGAAAAGTGATTATTATACTGTGCAACAGGCACTATTGACAAATGTGTTTCATTGTCAAATATTTGACTGATAATTTTTAAGCCTTCACAATGACTTTTGAGTGAAACAGCATAATTGGTTACAGGAGAAATCATCGATGCATCTTCAAGCGCCCCAACTGAAATAAATATATTGATGAGGGATAAACTGGAATTGCTTCACAAAAGTGCTTTCGAGTGTAAGCAACTCAATGTCATTCCACCATCCTTCAACCCTTCAATTATTTTTTAAAGAAGAAAGCCCGATTTCAGTTACGAATTTACAGCGGGCACACAAATTGTAATAGAAAAGTATAATGCCCTTATCAAAATAACAGGACCATGTTTGTGAAACCAATATAATTCGCAAACATGAAAGCATAAAAACACCTCTGACACTTCAGGTGTTGTATAATTTATATCGTGTAAGCAAATCGACTCTGACAAAATGAAAGAAATTAAACGCGATGGAGCATTAATCAACTACCAGGTTACCGGCAGTGGGAACACCACTTTATTATTTTTACATGGTTCATACAATGATCAGACTTATTGGAAAAATCAGGTAAATTTTTTTAGTCCTGATTACCGTGTTGTCAGCTTTGATCTTCCGGGTCATGGCAAATCAGGTAAAGAACGTGCGAACTGGTCTGTTCAGGGTTTTGGTGAAGATGTAACAGCCGTAATAAAAGAATTGGATTTAA
>JBDTPD010000138.1:0-8566 GCA_039932855.1 Chitinophagaceae bacterium
AACACAAGGAAAAACATTTTCTAATCCTGTTGATACTGTGATATCCGATGCCTCGAATGGATTATATGTCGGGGCCAAAACAGTCGGATGCCACTCTTCGTCACAGAAGTTTATTGCATGTCCGTGTTCATCAAGGGCACATGGATTAGTATCCTCCCAGCTACATCCTGGGCATGGACTCGCCTCACCGCCACCACCGCCGCCAGCAGGTGGATACCATCCCCAATCATCGTTATCATCGTCAAAATAATATGTCACCGATTCAGTTGAATAGGTGGCATTACAGCACCATACCATATAAGTGCGGTCATCGTCGCCACAATCGTGACACGTTACTACCGTTGTATTAACCGTCACAGTAAAAAGATTATTTTCACGAGCCGCCGATGTAATACGTGAATTTGAAATGTCCTTCAACGTAACAGTGCGCGGTTTACTACCCAAAGTGTCGCCTGTTAGTCTCGGGTCGGAAACAGTGAATTCTGAAACGTGGAAAATCTGGTGATCGAACAACATGAAGGCATGATAAATATCATTTGCATTCCACGGATTGTGAACATTGTTATCAAATGAATAGTTGTGGTACTGCGAGCCATAGAGTAAATGGTAAGCAGTATCTGATCCAGAAATTTTGACCATTAATATGGCGTTTGTTTGTTTTTTGCCATCCAAAACAAAAGGCACGTATATAAATTTGCGGTGCTCATCCTGTTTGGTAGCAACAATAGCTTCATCCCATAATGGATAACCTGCTTTTGAGACGAGTTTGTCAACAATGTTACGGTGTTGGTCTTGTTGTTTTACACTGTTTAGAACGCTGAGAACTGTTGGATCTGTACCCGGACTGGAACTAAAAAACTTTTGATTAGAATGGGGTGATGAATTTGAGGTGGAGATATCTTTTTGCTTTTTACAAGCGTAAAATATCGCGAATGTGAAACACAGTAGGATAAGGCATAGTATGCCTGTCAATCTTCGTGAAGTGTGCATGTTTTGGGTTTAATAATTAATAAATCCCCTGAAGGATAGGAATAATCAAGTGTTGATGGTGACTAAACAATAATAATGGCATAATTAAGGGGCTGTCCAATTGGTTATCTTAAAAGTAATTACTGGGCCCCCAGCTAATACCCTCTTCAACAACCTTTGAACAGCTCCTTTAGTAACCAGTCGAATTATTTCACCGTTAGCCGGTACCTGATAACAATGAAACATCTTCCTATACCAGCGTTTTTTATGTTTTTATAATAAACATATAATCGCAAGTTTTATATTCGGATATAAGTAATAATGATACGAGACAGTAATAGTATCAGTCTCAGTTTCAATGATAATTCATCGTCCTTTTAGCGGAGGGATATAAATTGAGACAAGTGCCTTGAGTCGCTTTAGTCACCTAATAATGCCATCCCTAAAAATTAAATTCGATAAATTGGATCACCGCTAAATTAATTTGGTCTCAAACTTTGCCCTGGTTGAAACGAGTCAAGTTGTTATATCCTATGTAGATTGAGACAAACAATACCTTGAAAAGGACTAATACCATCGAAAATAAATTTGATATATTTTGCCGCGAGCATCAATACCTACTTTTCAAGACTAACTATATCAGCTGTTGGCATTTGGTATTTTATTATTTCCGCTATTTTGGTCTCTGGAACGGCCTTTATTACGATATACGTACCAAGAAAATGTTTGTATAAAAGAGATTCATTACTTTAGCTCCTGTTTCTTGGCCGTCGAAAGATTTGACCCAACCTTAAAGCCTATCCCTTTAACAATCCAGTCAACAATCTAAGCTGGAATCGTTATCGTAAATGATTTATCCGTCTGTTAACGCAGTCGGTGATCGCTTATTGAAGATTCTATCATATAATGATTTACAATAAGTAGGATACCATGATAGTGGACGAAAACAATCTTATTTTTGAATTTAATCAAGGAAATAGGTATGCGTTTGCAACTATTTACGAAAACTTATATGCTGGCGTCTTTTATTACGCTAAAAGTTTGACCCCTACCAACGCTGCAGATTTGACTGCAGATGCCTTTCATAAATTATGGGAAATGAAGCAGACCTTCAAAAGCATTGGAGGTATAAAATCCTGGTTGACAACAGTAGTTCATAACGCCTATCTTAATAGCATAAAAACTTCGAGATCTAGGAAGGAAATTATGGTAGATTTTACCGATAATGTATTGAGGGGGGAAATTAACTGGTGGGATGATGAGGAACAGACTAAACTACGCAACGCTTTCCTAAAATTACTCGAAGAAGGAATTAATCGATTGCCCAGTGAGCGTCGCGAAATATGCCAGTTGGCCTTCTTGCAAAAAATGAATAACCTAAAAATTGCCGAACTACTAAAAACCAATGAAAGGAAAATAAGGTATGAGAAATCTAAAATTCTTGCCTTCTTAAAAGAATTCCTTGAAAAGGGTGCCGCCATAATGGCTATCCTTGCCAGCCTTTTGTCCTGAGTGTTAACTATCCCTTATTAACTGGGTAATAATTCCATATTAATTTTTTTTTATCTTTTTTGTCGTCTTAGGTGTTTTTGTTGTTTATACTTAGCGACGTACGATGAAACCCCTATTTTATAGGGTCTAAGGCAATAGTTGTTTATACTAAATCATTTTACATGTTAAATGAAGACAGGATTGCTTGGCTTATTTTCCAAAATGGATTGGATAAGCTTTCAAATGAGGATAAAATTGAACTTGCTGCCTGGGCCTCGGAATCTGATAGAAACAAACAGTTATTTCAGCAATTGACTGACCCAGAATACCTTACCAGTTATTTTGCTTTTAAAGCTAAAATGGAAGCTGTTCTCGATAAAGAGCTGGCCAGGTCGAAAATCTCGATTTTTCTGCGAGATTGGAGAAAGTATGCAGCAGTTGCAGCTATATTCATTTTGGCCGTTTCAGGATTTTTTATATGGAGAGATAAAAATGAGAATAAGATAGTTGCGGCCGCTGTAAAACCATCACAAAATGATGTTTTGCCAGGCTCCAATAGAGCGGTCCTTAAATTGGCAAATGGCACTCAGATTATACTGGATAGTACCGGCAAAGGATTAATTACGCAACAGGGGAACACAACTATTTATAATAATCAGGGTGTTTTAGTTTATAGGGATAAGGGAACACCGCTCCAAGCAGTCTTTTATAATTCGCTCGAAACTGGGGTAGGTGAAACGTATACTATCACCCTGCCAGACGGCACAAAGGTTTGGCTTAATTCGAAATCGTCTATAAGATATCCGGTTGCGTTCAGTGCAAGAGAAAGAGTAGTAGAACTACATGGTGAGGGGTATTTTGAGGTGGCAAAAGATAAAGCAAAAGTTTTTAAGGTAAATGTGGATGGAAAGGGTGAAATCGAAGTGCTCGGTACACATTTTAATGTTAATGCCTATCCGGATGAACCAACTATACAAACGACATTGTTAGAAGGTAGTGTAACATTTACAAAAAATATTCCTGCTGACCTCGCCTCCAAAGTTAAAATAGTTCCTGGCCAGCAGGTCAACCTTAATTTAGAGGGTGATATCGAGATTTTGTCTAATGTCAATGTTGATGCGGTCTCCGCTTGGAAAGATCAGACTTTCTATTTCGCCAGTTACAACCTCAAAACTATCATGAGGCAATTAAGTAGATGGTATGGAACTGACGTGATCTACGAAGGAAATATTTCGGATTTGACATTCTCTGGTATCGTTAACCGTAATCGTAATCTCTCTGATGTGTTAAAGGCGCTTGAATTAAATGGGGTTCATTTTAGAATGGAAGGAAAAAAGTTATTTGTTTCCCAATAAATATATGGATCTACGCGATAATCAAAATCGTTTACATGAAAGCGAAGCGCAAAATGATGACTGTAATCTAATTACTTTCGAATCCCTTTACAAGGAAAATCGAGATAAGGTTTACAAAAGAGCATATTCGTTTATTCAATGCCAACATTTTGCCGATGACATTACGCAGGAGGTGTTCATGAAACTTTGGAAATGTAGGGAAAGGTTTGGGACAATTCAGAATCTGACTCATTATATTATTGCAGCGACAACAAACACTTGCTTAAATGTGATGGCGAGAAACAGAAGGTTTGATATGTATCTTCAAGGTATTACTAACGATGCTGTAGGAAATAATGTGGAAGAAAATATTTACTCGAAAGAGTATGTTAGAATTCTTGCGCGTGAGGTTTCGAAATTACCTGAGAGGCGACGACTTGTATTCAGGTTAATAGTTGAGACTGGCTGGCACTGTGGTAAGGTCGCGAAGGCGTTGAACATTTCACCCAAAACAGCTAAAAATCACAAAGCATTAGCATTTAAGGTAGTGATGTCTTCAATAAGTAATAAAATTCAAATATGCCATAAAAACTCAATCAGTTTGCCAGAACACGTCAATTAGTATATTAAGATTTATGATTTTCTTTTGTGTCCTTTTTTTAATCTGATGTCTTTATGAAACCATTAATCATTAAACGCCAACTTCGCCCGCTGCATAAAGCAGAATTTTACCTGTGCTTGCCTGACATATTTGATCGCTAATAATGAAAATTCAATCCGGCGGTGCGAATGTTTGGTCGTCCTATCCAATGAACAATTTCGTGATTTGGAAACGAAGTTTTGCTTGCCTTTGAAAATACCACGTTAGCCCTAACAGTGGCTTCAAAGATTTCTTAAGGAAGTTTTGACCTTTTTAGTCAAAACCTTTCTTTAAAGTATATTATATAAATAAACCAATAAAATGCGACAAACAGATCGGCATTTGCATGTCCCGCATGCATTATTATCAGTCTTATTTGTGCTGCTTTTCCCCGTTTGCGCACCTGCACAAGTGAGTAATACCAATTCCTTCCAAAATGAAAGAGTTAACTGGAATAGTACTATAGAATATAAACCTCTTAGGGTGGGAGACAAGGTTCCAGATTTTAAGTTTTCTCTAGTAAATGATCAATCGGAATTTGGTACTCTGTATGAGTTTAAAGGCAAATTCATCATTTTAGATTTTTGGGCCACTTGGTGTAGTGCTTGCATTTCTCATTTTCCGAAAATGCAATTGTTTCAAAAATTAAATAATACCACCCTGAAAATATTGCTAGTAAATACCATGGAAACTCAAGACACGGAATCTAAAATTTCTGAATTCTTTAAAAAGAAAAATCGTCCACAGGGAACAGGTATTTTTTTGCCATCCTTAATATATGACACTATCGCAAATAGATTATTCCCACATAAGACAATACCCCACTATGTATGGATTGATAGTAACATGATAATTACTGCAATAACGTCTAGTGTTGACGTAACTGAAGAGAATATCGAGAAATTTATTACGGGAGAACTTCGGGAGCTTTCAATAAAAGAGGATCTGGTTTACGACTTTAATAGACCGTTATTCGAGGATGGCAATGGTGGTGAAAAAGTAAAATACGAGTTCCGCTCAACGTTGACAAGATATTTAAATGGTGTTCCTTCTTCACCCCCTCTTCAGCTATCAAGGAAGCCCAGTTGCGTATGATGAAGTTGAAAAATTGGAGATTGGAGATAGCGTTAACCTTAAATCAAAATATTATTTTACTAATTACCTTACAACTGGATTGGATCTTCCAAATACATTGATGTATCAAAGCGAAGGGATGAACGGGGTGCCCTTTAATAAATATCCTAATCTTGGAAATTTTAATGGGCTTAATACAAAAAAAGAGATATTCAATTATAAAAATGGACTGTATAAGCGCATTCAGGTAGATTCAATGATTTATTCCACTTTAAATCATTTTAAATCATATATATGGAATGTTCAAGCTGCGTGGTCCTTCGAAGGAATGGCTTGGATAGTATGGGTCGACAATCCCGACCCTTATATGCAAACACCCATGATGAATTCCTCCCCGGCATTAAATGCGTATCAATCATTTCACGAATCTCTTGTTGCTAAAGAAAATTATAGCAAGGCCTATGATGATAATGATGGCTACTCAGAGCAAGCAGTTTTTAAGACCATAGATAGTACCAATGGGAATTTAAAGAAAGTTGTAACCACAGCTAGTAATGGTGATACATTACGAATGTACTTTACCTACGTGAGCGATTTTGCTGAGACAACATCTTCTAATCCTATCAACTTCGAATTCTACAATTTACAACAAGCAAACTTGGTTGGATTACCCGTAGAAATAATATCTACCCGCAAGTCTCCAGGTTCAAACGAAATGGTAGAATCAGCAGATTTATATTTTTACGATACAGCTCGTTTAAAAAAACATCTGAAAATCAATAAGGATATTCAATTTGCCTCAATGACAAAGGCATATTTGAATGATACTGGCTTCTTTTATGATAGTAATTATGAAGTAGAGAATGAGGTTACTGTATTTGATTCCCTTTACAATCCTGCGCAAATTAAGTTGCGCGATAAAAGGCAATCAATAATTTGGGATAATGACAGAATAATGGCTGTGGCGTTAAATACAGATATTCACGACCTTGCCGCAACGTCTTTTGAAACTAATGCGAAGGGTCGATGGTCATATTCCAAACACCCTGTTGTTGATTATAGTGCTATAACAGGAAAAAATGTATATAACCTCGATAGCAGTAGTATTAGCTGTAGTGGAATGCAATCTAATAAAGCATATACAATTTCTTACTGGAGTAAAACAGGAAGTAAGTCTGTTAATAGTACAAGTGGATCAGCCCTAAGAGTAACAAATGGCTGGACTTATTATGAACATCAGGTCAGCAATCCATCAGCGGGTATAATTACAATTTCAGGGAGCGAAAAAATTGACGAATTGCGTCTTCGACCTACAGGCATACTCATGACTACTTATACATACGAACCTCTATTAGGTATGTTGAGCCAGTGTGGACCTAATAATACTATTTCATATTATGAATATGATGGGATGGGTAGATTGTCATTGATAAGGGATCAGGATAAAAATGTGATTAAGAAAATTTGCTATTCATTAACGGGGCAAGTGGAAAACTGTTCGCTTTATGGAAATATTCACCAGACCGCAACTTATACTAAAAACAATTGTGGAATTGACTCGATTGGTAATTCGATAAGTGATACCGTATTATCGAATACTTATTATGCCGGCTCTCAAACTGCAGCGGATAGTTTAGCACAGGCATTTTTAAATGCAAATGGGCAATCATATGCAAATACTCATGGCTCGTGTACTTATCACCTGTGTGACGGCACAGTATGCCCTGGTCCAAGTCATAAATGTATAAACGGGGCTTGTGTAGAAGGCGGTATAAAAATTCTTAGTAGCGGTAAAAATAAATTTGATGTCGGATGGAAATGCACTTTCGTGTATTGCTTTCCCGATGGAACCTTTAGTTCCATTCAGACTATTTTAAATAGCCCCGTGGCTTGTTCACCAATAGGAGTATGTACATATTAAAAAAAATACCATGATAGTTTCGCTCATTAGCACATTGGCTCTTTTTGTTTCAACCATCTACAATATCCATTTTAGCGATATTGACGGAACGGATAGATCTTTCAATTCCTTTGAACACAAAAAAATATTGATCGTAAACATTGCTAGCAACTCGAATAGGGTAGATCAAATAGAGGGCCTTCAAACGCTATATAATCTTTATCACGATAGTTTGGTTATAGTTGCTATCCCTTCAAATAGCTTTGGATCTGAACCTAAAAGTAATATTGAAATAAAGCAACTATGCATACAACAGTATAATTGCTCGTTTATAATTGCAGAAAAGCAATCTGTTGTCGGAGATTCTTCAAGTTCCATTTACAAATGGCTAGGTCAAGTTTCAGAAAATGGCGTAGCGGATGTAAATATTGCTGGTGATTTTGAAAAAATATTGATTGATGGACAAGGTTCTATAATTGGTCTATTTGCGCCTGAAATTGAACCAACTAGTTCTATGATTAAAAATGCAATTGAAGACAAATAAGAAAAAGAAATTCATATGTCAAGAAGTATCGTCTGGTTAATTGCAGCAGTAACGTTATGCCTAATAACATTAAATTCGACTGCTCAAATAATTGCGCCTGCGCCTTATTCAGGGGTTAATAAAGTTAACTATGTCCGAACTTGGGATGCTGTTAGACCAGATTCAAATGCCAGCCATTTTAATATGAGTTCCGATTTAAGCGAATCAATATTAAATACACAATATATTGATGGATTAGGTCGACCAATAGAATCGGTAGTTAAAAAAGGGTCACTAGTTACAGGGAACACTTCGACAGATTTAGTTGTGCCTGTTTTATTCGATGAGTTTGGTCAACAAAGATATCAGTACTTGCCTTTCGCGGCTAATACCACCGGTGGTAATTCATCATTGAACGATGGCCAATTTAAATTGAATCCTTTTCAACAGGACTCGTCTTTTTGTAAATCACAATATTCAGGTGAATCTTCCTACAATCAAATAAATATCTCAGAAAACTCAAATCTTCGTAGACCAGTAGAAACTTTTGCGCCCGGAGACAGCTGGTCTGGAACATCAATTCAAACAAGTGAATCTAATAGGCGTTCTGCTAGAATCAAATACTGGTTTAATAC
>JBDTPD010000139.1:0-8536 GCA_039932855.1 Chitinophagaceae bacterium
CGAGTTCACATTGACAGGGAACCATCTTTGCAGCAACTCTTTTATAAATGTATTGTCCTGTTTTGTAAGAGCCAGTAAAGAAATATCCATTGAAAGAAAGATCGAGCAAGAGTTCGCCTGTTTGGCCACTACCAATAGCTGTATGAAAAACATCAGCAGGAACACCAGCCTGTTTCAATAACTTTTCTATTTCCAAACCGGTCATTGTGGCGAATTCGGATGGTTTATACATGACTGCATTGCCAGCCAGTAAAGCAGGAATAAATACATTTACTCCAACAAGGTAAGGATAGTTCCAGGCAGAAATATTACAGATAATACCGAGTGGTTCATATACAATTGTTTCTTCCATTCCATTTCCATTGCTCATTGTTTCATCGGATAAATAAGTGGTCGCATTTTCGGTTAACCATTTTACCCGGGTGCGCGCACCATTTATTTCATTGCGTGATTGTTGCAAAGGTTTACCTACTTCTGCACTGAGTATAGCAGCGAGCGATTCGATGTTTTTTTCCAATAGAGAAGAAAAAGCATTGATGATTTCTGTTCGTTTTACTAAAGGTTGATCATACCAGCCGGGTTGAGCTGATGATAATGCGACGAATTTTTTGTCAAGACCTTGCTTGTCATCTTCCTGGATTTCTTTGATCACTTCTTCAGTAGCAGGATTAATGATTTTCATTTTTTGTGCTTGATTGATTTTTTTACTTCTTCGATAAAACGATTGCGAATGGCTTTGGAAGCTGCGCTGTTTTCTAAATGAAAACGAAACATTCTTTCCGGGTGCCATTGTATAGCTAAGAGAAATGGTTTGTCCGGTTTATTCTTACGTTCAATTCCTTCTATGATATTGTCGGTTGATATGGCATTGATGAGAAGGCCATCGCCTAGTTTATCAATTGATTGATGATGTGCGCTGTTTATTTGTACTTTTCCTTCTCCTTCTCCAACTATATCGGAGAGGATGGTGCCGGGTTCGATAATGGCAGTATGTGATTTATCAGGATTGCCAATGTGCGTATTTAACAATACCGGATTTGATAAATTCTGTACGAGTGTACCGTTGTAAATGATATTGATCAATTGCAGGCCGCGACATATTCCTAATACCGGTAAATTATTTTCCTGTGCCGATTGAAAAGCGTTGATCTCAAATTCATCTCTATTCTCGTTGAATTTCCCGGGCCTTCCTTCGTAATCAGTAGTATTATTTTTATAAAATTTTGGGTGAATGTCAATTCCTCCGGACAGAACTAATGCATCGCATTGTGCTAGTTGATCTAAATTATTTTCTTCTTCAGAAAGCTTAACCACTTCGATGTTACTGTTAGCTTTTAGCCAATCTACATAGTATTGATGCTTCTCTGCGTTACCTGTAAATGTTAATGCGATTTTCATGATATTTTTTCATTACTCCGTGTTCTATTGTCAACCCATGGTTGAAACCATGGGCTAAGGGTCAGCCTGGTTATTGTTGAATAAAAAATCTGTGTATATCTATCTGATCCGTGCCATCCGTGTTCTATATTCCAGTCCATCTGATCTGTGTTATTCGTGTTCTGTGTTTACAAGGCTTTAGCATATAATTTCCTGAAATCTTCGCGGCTTACTGGTTTTGGATTATTAGGATGTGCAAAATCAGCAATAGCCAGGTCGGCAAGCGGCTCAATATGTTCCTGTTTTACACCAATATCCCGCAAACGATGTGGTATATTGATCTTTGCATTCATTAAAAACAAATGATCGACAACTGCATGACCAGTATGTTCGGGTAATTCTAGTGCCTGTGCAATACGTTTGAATTTATGTTCAAAGCCCTCGATATTATATTCCATTCCATATGGTATGTTCACTGCATTTGCCAACCCATGATGTGTATCCAGCAAGGAAGAAAGCGGATGTGCCAAAGAATGTACAACGCCCAGCCCTTTTTGAAAAGCTACTGCACCCATCAATGAAGCGATCAGCATTTTACTTCTCGATTCCAGGTCTGGTTTGTTCACCGCTTGTACCAATGACTGATTGATCAATGAAATTCCTTCCAATGCAATGCCTTCGCAAAGTGGATGAGGCATTTTCGCCAGGTAGGCTTCCATGTTATGCGTCAATGCATCCATGCCGGTAGCAGCAGTAATAAACGGAGGCAGTTCCATCGTAAGCGCGGGATCGGCAAAAACGATTTTTGCTAATAGCTTTGGAGAAAAAAGAATTTTCTTCTGATGTGTTTCATCATCTGCAATGATAGCGCTTCTTCCTACTTCACTACCGGTACCAGCAGTAGTAGGAATAGTAATAAAATGCGGAACATCATTGGTCACATATACGTCGCCCCCGATCAGATCATCGTACTTGAATAGATCTTCCCGATGGTTGATGCGTAATACGATGGCTCTTGCAACATCCAATGCGGCGCCACCGCCGATACCGATAATAGAATCACGGGTAGTATTATCATATTGATCAGCGCCTTTGTAGACATCTGATTTTACCGGGTTCTTGTGTATATCAGAAAAAACTTCCGTAGAAATTTTCTTCTTTTTAAGATCCTCAATAATTTCTTTGAAAAAATCCAATTGCGCTACAGTGCCGTCTGTTACAATCAAAGGGCGCAAAAGATTATTTTTTATTAAATAATCACCTAACTCCTTACTTGATCCTGCACCAAAGCGGATGGTTGTCGGAAAATTGTATTGATATATTTTATCAAAAGTCATTTTGTGTAATATTGATTTTGCCGGAAAGACGGTAAGGCGATAAGAAACGTAACCTTACCGTCTTTTCGCCTTACCGGCATTAGATAATTTCGAAATAGCGTTTATACTCCCAATCAGTTACTGCTTTTAGATGCTGCCTCCATTCCCACTCTCTTGTTTGTGTGAAATGCGCTACAAATTTTTCACCTAATATTTCCTTTGCTACTGCTGATGTTTTCATTTGCTGTGTGGCTTCCCACAATGTAGCTGGCAATACTCCATTGGAATAATCTTTATATCCGTTTCCAACAGTAGCGGATTGCTTTAATTTCAATTTATTTTTTATTCCATACAAGCCCGCTGCCAAACAAGCTGCCATTGCCAAATATGGATTTACATCGGCGCCAATCACTCTTGTCTCTAATCTGCATGAAGAAGCACTGCCTGGTAATATGCGTAAGGCAACGGTCCGGTTATCCGTTCCCCATGTCAGTGTTGTGGGAGCCCATGCGCCTTCTACCAATCTTTTATAACTATTGATAGTAGGAGCAAACATGGGAAGTATATGTGGTAAACAAAATAATTGCCCCGCTACATAACTTTTCATTAACGCACTCATATGCGTTTTATCTTTTTCGTCGTAGAAAAGATTTTTCTTATTTGTCTTATCCCACAAGCTTTGATGTACGTGGCCACCACAACCTGGAAGTTGCTCATTGATCTTTGCCATAAACGTAGCGAGCACGCCGTGACGATAGGCAATTTCTTTTACACCCGTTTTAAATAACACCGCTCTGTCTGCTGCTTCTGTAATGGGTGCATGACTGATCGCTGCTTCATAGGTACCGGGACCTGTTTCTGTATGCAATCCTTCAATAGGCACATTGAATTTTGTCAAGCTATCAAATAAGTCGGAGAAATATGGATTCTCCAATGAAGTACGCAGGATAGAATAACCAAACATGCCTGGTGTAAGCGGAATAAGATTTTTGAATTCTTTATCATTCGCCGACTTTGGAGTTTCTGCAAAATTGTACCATTCGAATTCCTGAGAAAAAACAGGTGAATAACCTTGCTTGTCAGCCTGTGTAAAGATCTTTTTCAATAATTGACGCGGGCAGGGACTATCTTCTTTTGCTGACATTTCTCCTAGGAAAAATGGAACATCATTCTCCCAGGGAATTTTTCTGAATGTATTGATGTCAATAGTAGCCGGGCAATCGGGATAGCCAGTGTGCCAACCAGTGAATGTGGCGTTATCATATACAACATCAGCGGCATCCCACCCAAAGATCACATCGCAAAAGCTCATACCTTTTTCTATGACGGAGAGAAATTTTTCTGTAGAAATATATTTTCCCCGCAGTATTCCGTCTATATCGGTAAAGGCAATCTTTACTTTACCGGCAGGATGCGCTTTTACATATTGAATAATTTCTTTCGGAGTCATACAGATACTTTAGTCCTTAAAAATTACTACTTATTTGGTAGCTTCTGTTTTAAATAATTTGAAACAACCATAGCAAATTCCCATTATCAAAAAATAGATAGCAGCAAGGTTGAGGTTATAGATGGTCATAGCTACGAACGATACGACCGCGATGATCAATGCGATGATTGGGAAAAATGGATAGAATGGTACCTTAAATGGTCGCTCAAGGTCCGGTTCTTTTTTGCGAAGCCTGAACAAAGCGATCATAGAAATAATATACAGTGTCAAGGCACCAAAAACAGAAATGGTAATGATCTCGCTGGTACTGTTGGTCAGCAAAATGACAATACCGATACCCATATTTACTAATAAGGCATTGGAAGGAGTTTGAAATTTTTTATGAATCTTTCCAAGTGCAGCCGGTGCAAAACCTACGCGGCCGAATTCAAAACTGGAACGACCGGCGGCGAGAATGATTCCATGAAAGGAGGCGATCAACCCGAATAAACCGATTGTGATCAGTAAATGATAAAGAATATTTTCACTACCAACAATATGGCGCAGCGCCATTGGCAAAGGAGAATAGGAAGTACTACCATCGGGATTGTACACAATCGCCTCCCAACCAGCTACACCTACTGAACTGGTGAACGTAAGTATACATAAAATGACAAGTGTAAGAATAGCGGAACCAAATCCAATTAATATTGTCCGTTGCGGTTTAATAGCTTCTTCTGCTACATTCGCTACGCCTTCGATAGCCAGGAAAAACCAGATTGCAAATGGAATAGCCGCAAATACTCCCTGCCATCCATGGGGAAAAGCATTTTGCCTAATATTTTTCATTTCAAAATGCGGCAAACTAATACCGGCGAATAGTAATAATTCTCCAACCGCCAGTATGGTGATCACTAATTCAAATATTGCTGCAGCTCTTACGCCATAAATATTTAACCCGGTAAAAATGATATAGCTGGTAATAGAAATGCTCAGTACGCTCAGCTGCGGAAAGAATATATGAAAGTAAGCACCTATAGCAAAGGCAATAGCAGGTGGGGCAAAAATGAATTCTATATTCTGTGCCATACCGGCAATAAACCCCCAGTCTTTCCCCATTGCCCGCCTCACATAATCGAATACACCGCCAGCTTTTGGAATAGAACAAGCGAGTTCGCTATAACTAAATGTAAAAGTGATGTAAAGAATGATGATAAAGAAAGTGGCGATAGCAAGTCCAAGCGTTCCGCCTTTTTCCAATCCTAAGTTCCAGCCAAAGTACATGCCGGAGATAACATAGCCTACTCCGAGTCCCCAGAGCATGAGGGGAGTGAGTGTTCTTTTTAGTTGATTGGCGGGAGTTGATGACAATAGACGGGATATTAATGAACAAATATCTTACCTGGCGAGCATTCTGTAAGTTAATTAATTCCGCTTGGGTTTGGAACACGGATGACACAGATGATATGGATTAGCGCGGATTGGTTTTGTAACCAGAATGACCCTTGGCGCCCATGGTTTCAACCATGGGTTGACAATAGAACACGGATAGCATGGGTCAGATGGATATACGCAGATTTTTTACCCATCAGTTCTGTATTTTCATCAACCCATGGTTGAAACCATGGGCTAAGGGTCGGTTTGTTTATTGTTGAATAAAAATCCATGTGTATCTATTTGATCCGTCTCATCCGTGTTCTATTCTTCAACTTTCAATTGCTATATCTTGTAATCCGCGGGCTAAGGGTCAGTCTGATTATTGTGGGGTAAAAAAATCCGTGCTAATCCATATCATCTGTGTCATCCGTGTTCTATTTCTTCACTGTTAATCTCCATGTTGTACGTATTCTTCCTGCATTGCGCATTTTTTCTAACTCTTCCGGTGTCGCCTGTTTCATTAAATATCCTAATGCAGTTATCTGTGTATGATCAGTTTCCGATTGTTTGTCAATAACAAATCCCATATCGTTAAAAAATTTTGAAGCGGCTTCAAAGCTGTCAAATTTGTTTTCTTCTATACGGTGTTTTTCAAAGAATTCTTTTTCTGTTTTATTAAACCCATGCAGACGATTATCGATATCTCTTCGTATATAAATGTCGGCCGTGATCCAGTATCCACCACGCTCTTCTAATATGTCATGAATGATGCGACAGAATTTTTCTTTTTCTGACATGTCGAGGTACATCAGCAATCCTTCATTGACAATTACAATTTCGCCTTCGGGAAAATGAGAAATGACCTCCCTGAATTTCTCTTTGTCCAATACATTTAAGGGTAGAGTTTCCAATTGGCCGGCGTGCTGATCAGCTTCGCCTTTCAGGGAATGAATAAATTGTTGTTTTATTTTTATCAGATCGGGCAGGTCCGTATCGATGTAGTGAATATTGTTTTTACGGATCATTTGTAACCCCCGGAAAGAAAATCCCGAAGATAGTTCCAGTACATTTTTTATAGGTAAGTCATTTAACAACTGATCGATGCTCCAGTATCTCATTTCAAAATGAGATAACCGCGCCCAGAAGAAGGTATCTCTGTTACTGGTATCAGGTTCATATTTCGCGGGAGCAACCATGAGTGCAGCAGCTTCCTTTGCATAAGGAATGTTGGTCATTCCTTTCATTAACAGCAATGATCGGGCAGATGGGCTGATGCTGGTAAAATCGCGATCGGGTGTTTCCATATCACCCTAAATTTAGAACAATCCGGAATTATCCAAGATGCAATTTCATAATGGCGGGATACTTACGATAATAATACCTTCTGATAAGTCCGCCGAGAATAAGAATAAATGGCGGGAGAATATGAGCAATGAATGGATTGATAAATGAAAGGAGAGAAATGAAAACAAATACTAATGGTGTTGCAACCGCTCGTGCCTTATTGTATTTAACAACTACTTTAGGCAGATCGATACTTAATTTATTTCCTTCTTTCCCTACTATGCTCCATAAACGGTAACTAAAAAAGCCACTAAAACAGATATTTAATGTATAAAATGCTAATGGTAATCGTAAGGAACTATAATAGTACTCACTTAAAAACACGGTACTGAAAGGCATGATAACAATGGACAATAAAAAAATAAGATTGTTCCAGATCAGTTGCTGGCTGCAATGCCCTACATACCTGAAAAGTCGATAGTGTGATAACCAGTATAAGCCAACAACAAAAAAACTAAGTATAAATCCAATAAACCGTGGGATAATGGTAAGCAGAGCGTGTCCAAGAGTTTTATCGCTCAGATGCTCAAGATTTACTTCGGGGACTTTAATTTCTATGGCCAATAGGGTAATGGAGATAGCAAAAACCGCATCGCTGAATAAAGCGACCCTGTCTAATTGAAATTTTTGCTTTTCTAAATGTGCGTGGGTGGTTTCTTTCATGTAGTAACTGAAATATTCGTTGCAAATATGCGAAATTTCGGCCTACAGTTGCTAACCTCTTATCCGCGCATAAAGAAGTTCCTGATACACAATAGACAAAATCAAAGAACGCCGCTTTTGATTGGCCTGATCTTAAAACAAAAAAGCCCGGAGGACCACGTAATGATCAAAAACTCTCTGTAGCCCGGGCTTCTTTGTGAGCTTTTGTCTGAAAAGCTTATCGTTTTAGCATTCTGTCTTTTACAATCTCCTTCATCACTGTTTCCTGGAGGTTTTGACTGATCGTAACAGTCGCTTTGCCAAGATCGATCTCATTATTCCTGATGCTCTTGATCTTATTGATGTTGATGATAGTAGACTTGTGAATTTTTAAGAAAATATCAGGAGGCAATTGATCCGCTATTCCTTTCAAGGTAAGATAAACGATCATTTTTTTTGAGTCAGTATGTAGAACAGCATAATTGACCATTGCTTCGATGTAAATAAGTTCATCGTAAAGGATCTTTTCTATGCGGCCATCGCATTTTACAAAAAAATATCGTGCATGTGGAGTGCTGCTCCCTGCACCTTCTTTCTGTAAAGATTTTAATGCATAATAATCCTTTGCTTTATTACAAGCTTTGAAAAACCGTTCAAAAGAAAATGGCTTTACCAAATAATCAATCACATCCAGTTCAAATCCTTCTGTAGCATATTCGGTATAGGCCGTTGTCATGATCGCCATTGGTAATGAATTTGACGTACGGAGGAAATCAATGCCACTCATCTTGGGCATATTGATGTCGAGAAACATCAGATCGATAGGCTGACTATTTAATATAGCATTGGCCTTAACAGGATTTTCTGCTTTTCCCTGTAATACTAAAAAATCAATATCGGAGATATATTCTTCCAATACCTTGCGCGCTACTGGTTCATCTTCTACGATGATACAATTCAGTTTCATTCGATTTGTAATTTTAAGTTAGCCTGGTAGTATTCTTCTTCATCAACAATTTCTAATTGGTGCCTTTTAGGGTATAGCAATTCC
>JBDTPD010000140.1:0-8534 GCA_039932855.1 Chitinophagaceae bacterium
CTCCTTCAATCGCTGTACCAAAAGCAGTAGCGAAAGCTGGTTTAAAAATGGAAGACATTGATTACTGGGAACTGAATGAAGCATTTGCTGTTGTTGGTATTGAAAATAGTCGTCGTATGAAGCTTGATCCAGCTAAAGTAAATGTGCATGGCGGTGCAGTATCTATCGGACATCCGCTTGGGGCAAGTGGCGCAAGAATTATAGTTACACTGATCAATGTATTGAAAGCAAATAAAGCAAAATACGGAGCCGCTGGTATTTGTAATGGAGGTGGAGGTGCGAGTGCGATGGTGATTGAAAACATCGTCTGAACCAGGATTTGGGAGGATTAAATGGATTATATGATTAAATACATTTCATGCTAAGAAGCAAAGAAGCCTCGCTACAATAGCGAGGCTTCTTTTATTTCCTATAAATCCTTTTAATCCTCCCAAATCCTGGTTCAGACATTTACATCGTCGCCAACTGCTGCATAAACTTTTCCGAATTAGCTTTTACATTCGCCGGTGGATTGAGACTTAATGATTTTTTGAAACTGGCTGTCGCATTCTTCTTATCTTTTTTATTAAAATAACCTTCGCCTAAACTATCCCATGCATTGGGACTGGCTGGATAGCGTTTCGTATTCAACACAAATACTTCAATGGCTTTATCGATATTGCCCGCCAGCAGGAAATTATAACCATATAGATTGATCTCTGCTTCATTAGCGATGGTCAATGCATCGGCCATTAGTTTATTTGCATCATCGGTTTTGCCAAGCGCTGTCAATACATTTGCTTTGATACTTTCTGTAGCAAATGTCTTATTCATCGTCATTGCTTTATCAGCCCAAATCAATGCCTGATCAAGATTGGTTTTATTTTGCAATGCATAATTAGCGGCGCTGGCATATCCCTGGAAATTAAACCCGGTAGGGCCTTTCAATTCTTCTGTTGCATTTTCAATGACTATGTTATCTACATCGTATTCCAGTTTTACCGGAAACTGTTTTTTCTCCCAGTTCAATACTAACTCACCGGTATTTTTTGTGAGGTTAACAAAATCATAGGTCAGCAGTTCAGTATAAGAATTATCGCGCAGCTTTATATCAGCACGTAACTGATCCAGTTTTTGATCATAAAAAAAACTTCCCCATGAACGGCTGTCTTTTGATAAGATCACTTGCCCTGTATTGTCTTTATTGATCACAAAGAATAAACCATAAGCACCGGCAGGAACAGTTTGTCCTTCCAGTTTTACCGGATGAGAAAAACGTATCACCGTGTTTTCATTAGCACCCGCTCTCCATGGAGCAGAGTTACCCGCACCGAATTGTTGTACGTTCCATCCATAAGGAACCAGTGCGCCCCATACATCACGGCTCTTTACAGAAGGGCGCGAGTAATTAACTGTTACCGTTGAGATGCCGATCGTTTGTGATACCGTAGCGGCAGGACTTGGTGTACGTGGTGTAGTAATGTTTTGTGCAGTGGTTGATAAAGCAAACAAGGTTATCGCCAATAGCGGTAAGACTTTCATCGCAGATAGTTTACGCATGGTATAGTATTTAGGTGAAATAATTTATTTCAGTTTTAATATACATGTAAACTTTACATCTGCCTTGCCATTCTCCTCAAACGGTTAAAAGAATAGGGTAAGAGGTGAAAGAATGCTACTGAAGCAAAAGGAAAGCTGTTAGCTATTAGCTGTTAGTCATTAGTTTCTATAGTCTTATTTTCCGTAATACTACTAGTTCTGTAATTGGGGAATTACTGCGGTGCTAAATAAAATGTATGCCGGAGCTAATGGCTAACAGCTAATAGCTAACAGCTTTCCCTCCAAGGCATGATTTTTGGTAAGTAATCGCGGCCCACCAGATTTTACCCACCACAGTTTATTTTAATCGTACCACTTAACCAACTCCGCACATGCGGTAACTATAGAACAAAACCAACATGATGAAAAACAAAACCAATTGTTTAGTGGGAATGCTACTATTCCTTTCCACTAATTTATTTGCACTGCCGCCGGGTGCAACCAGCAAGCATATCAAGATCGATCAGTTTGGCTATTTACCAGCGAGTAAAAAAATAGCCGTGATCGTTGATCCGCAGACAGGATATAATGCTGCTGAATCATTCAGTCCCGGTACCGGCGCTAATCAATACCAGGTTCGTCGCTGGGCCGATGATGGCGTTGTCTATTCCGGTACACTGGTCTCCTGGAAAGCAGGCGCTACACATACACAGAGTGGCGATAAAGGCTGGTGGTTTGATTTCAGTTCCGTAACTGCTCCGGGTTCTTATTACGTTTTTGATGTTACGAACAATGTCGGCTCTTATCGTTTCGAAATAAATAACAACGTTTATTCCGAAGTATTGAAACAAGCGGCGCGGATGTATTTCTATCAGCGTGTGAATGGACCAAAACAACCTCCTTATACTGATGCCAAATGGGCGGATGCCGCCTGCTTCGAAGGAGCTAACCAGGATAGAGCCGCGCGTTCGAGATATGATAAAACAAATCCTGCTACAGCCCGCGATCTGCATGGCGGATGGTTTGATGCCGGTGATTATAATAAGTACGTCACCTTTACATTAAGCCCTTTATGCAATTTGCTGGAGACTTATCGCATGCATCCTCTTTATTTTGCCGACAATTATAATATTCCTGAATCAGGAAATGGCGTAGCCGATATACTTGATGAAGTAAAATGGGAGATCGATTGGCTCACGCGCATGCAGGACGCCAGTGGAACCAATGGATTATTTTTAAAAGTTGGTACCGATAATTATAATTCGGCAAGTCCGCCAAGTACGGACAACAATCCACGCTATTACGTTCCTGAATGTACATCGGCTACATTAACCGGCGCTTCTGTATTTGCTTTAGGAAGTATTATCTATAAAACAACAGGTGTTGCAGCGATGACCACTTATGGAAATGATCTTTTAACAAGAGCGATCAATGCCTGGAACCGCGCCAAAGTAACGACCAACAACTTCAATACATTCGAAGGTTCGTGTGATGACCAGGATATAAAAGCCGGCGATGCAGACCAGGATGCTGCTGCGCAAATAGAAATGGTCGTAACAGCAGCAGCTTACTTGTACGAAGCCACCAGTAGTAATGAATACAAGAATTGTTTTGATACAATGTACTTAAAAGCAAGACCGTATGCTACTTATTGGTGGGGCCCTTATTTTCCGGCTGTACAAAGGGCCTTGTTGCGATACACTATGTTGCCCGGTGCAACGACGGCTGTTGTAAATAATATTCGCAGTGTAAAAAGCGGGCAAAACTATATCGCCAGCATTGATGATTATAATAGCCAGACAGATCTTTACAGGGCCAGTATGCCTGATGCGCAATATCATTGGAACAGTCATGAAGTAAAAGCTAACGCAGGACTCGATAATCTTGATTTTGCCACTTTCAATATCAATACCGGTCAATCTGCTTTATACAAAGAATTAGGAGAAAATTATTTGCATTGGTTCCATGGTGTTAATCCAATGGGAAAAGTGATGCTGACAAATATGTATGCTTATGGTGGTGATAGTTGCGTGAATGAATTTTACCATAGCTGGTTCAATGATGGTACTATATGGGATAATGTCTTTACATCCCCGAATGGACCACCACCGGGTTATGTACCGGGCGGGCCTAATAAAGATTTTTCTATACCCGGTATCTCACCGCCGGGTGGTCAGCCGCCAATGAAATCATATAAAGAATGGAACACTGGCTGGAATGGCACCGCGAATGAAAATTCCTGGGAAATAACAGAAGCAGGTATCTATACGCAGGCTGCCTATATCAGCTTGCTTGTACGTGTCATCGCTAATGGCACATCAGCGACCTTACCATTGCATGTGCTTTCAATTTCTGCTAACAGGAACACCAGCGGAGCAATTGTGAAATGGGAAACGAATACGACAGATGAAACAGTGAAGTTTGAAATCCAGCGTTCAGTAAATGGAACTGATTTTGCAACGGTCGAAACAGTAATGGCCGATGCCAGTAAGAATATTTACAGCATTAATGATTATACAGAAATCGTAAAGAACAATAGTGTTTATTACCGGATAAAAGAAACGGACCAGCAGGGTAGCGAATACTATTCATCTATCGTTACGCTGTTATTAAAACAAAACAGGAAAAACGTTTCTATTTATCCAAATCCCGCGAAGAATACGATAACGCTCGCTGGCTATTCAGCTATTAATGATGCAGTGATGATCAATCTCTATGATGCGTCCGGCAAGTTGGTGAGAAAAGAAAAATGGAGCGTGACACCGGGGAGTTATTCAAAAATGATCGATGTACAGTCGCTCGTGACAGGAATCTATTCTATACAGGTAATAGGTCGTGAAGAAAATACGCAACTGCAATTCTACAAACAATAGTAACCCCAATCCAATGGAACCAAAGCAAACCTTTCTGCGAAAGCAGGGAGGTTTTTATTTTATTATTTGGAAATTTTGGAATTGGGAAATTGAGAAATTTTCTTAGACCGAAGGTCAACCCTATAAGGATTACTGTTTTCAGCAGTACATTTTTTTAGTAAAAACCTTATAGGTTAGCAAATTTCCCAATTTCCCAATTCCAAAATTTCCCAATCAACGACATTCAGTATTTCGCTAAATTTGTACTCATGTTACTTACCTCAGTCCATATCAGGATTGCTACAAAAGAAGATGCCACATTGATTGCTGACATGAGCCGTCGTACGTTCTATGATACATTTGCGGCGACGAATACAAAAGAGAACATGGATAAATTTTTGCGTGAGCAATTTTCTACCCGTCAGCTCATAGCTGAAGTAGGAACACCCGGTAATATTTTTTTACTCGCTTACAGTGATAATAAACCAGCAGGCTATGCACGACTCAGGGCAAATAATAATCCACCAGAGTTAGGCGATATGCAAACATTGGAAATTGCACGGATATATGCTGTTAAAGAAATGATCGGCAAAGGTATCGGCAATGCATTGATGAAAGAATCCATTTCTATTGCTAAAAAAACAAACAAGCAAATTATATGGCTGGGTGTCTGGGAAGAAAATAAAAGAGCCATCGATTTCTATCTTTCGCAAGGATTTATAAAATTCAGCGAACACCCTTTTGAATTAGGAGATGATGTACAGGTGGATTGGCTGATGAAGAAAGCTGTTAGCTATTAGCCATTAGCTTTTAGTAATTACCAAATAAGATTAAACTATATAAACTATCAAACTAATAGCTAACGGCTAAAAGCTAATAGCTTCCCTCTTTCTTATGATCCGAATTAAAATCTGCTGTATCTCCTCTCCCGAAGAAGCCGCTATGGCCATACGTTTTGGTGCTGACGCATTGGGATTAGTTGGCAAGATGCCCAGTGGTCCGGGTCCGATTGCTGACGAACTTATTGGAGAAATCGCGAAGGGTATTCATCCACCTGTTGCTTCTTTCTTATTGACAAGCGAACAATCATCTCGCGGCATTATCGAACACATAAAAAGAGCCAAAACAAATACCGTACAGATAGTTGATGAATTGATCGATGGTACTTACCAGGAAATACGTGATGCATTACCTTATATAAAAATTGTACAGGTCATTCACGTAACCGGTGAAGAAAGTATACAGGAAGCGTTGGATTTACAAAACGATGTAGATGCTTTTCTGCTTGATAGTGGTAATCCCAAAGCAGCTATCAAAACATTGGGAGGGACAGGTAACACACACAACTGGAACATCAGTCGAGAACTGGTACAGCAGGTAAAACGCCCGGTGTTTCTTGCAGGAGGTCTGAATGCGGAAAATGTACAGGCAGCTATTCAACAGGTAAAACCTTTTGGTGTTGACATCTGCAGTGGTGTACGGACAAACGGGAAACTGGACAGAACGAAACTGGAGCAGTTTATTAATGCAGCGAGAACAGCTTAAAAGTTTAATAGATATTAATCGATCAACAATAACTTCCCGGTTGCAATCACTTCACCCTGCTTATTACTTATTTTATAATACAGCATACCTGTATTTGCTTTTATACGCTCATCCAATGCTACTACTGATGAGGTAGTTGATACATCTGCGAGGTGATGACCATACGCAGAGAAAAAGCTAACCGTTAATGGTTGATTGTTATTATTATTAGTTTGTAAAACTCCTGTACGTGGCAATGGATTCGGATATAATCCGGTATTGTTTGTTTCCGCATCAGGAGATATAGTAATGATCTTTGAATATTTACTTACACCACTTTTCTCTACCATTTTCAAACGGTACCATGCTTTAGCACTTAATGGCTTTTCATCATTGATTGTCCAGGTAGTTGTGAAAGCACGGTTCTGGCTATTTACACGATTGATAGTATTATAAGAAGCGCCATCTGCAGAACGTTCAACTTCATAATAGCTCATGTTTTCTTCATTCGCCGTTACCCATGAGATCTGAACAACATTATTTTTTTTAACACCACTAAAGCTGATCAGGTCAACAGGTAATGTCAGAAAGTTATACGATACAGAAATACGAATGTTATCGATACGGCCGGCAGTGGTACCACCAGCTGAACTGCGTTGTGCAGCGATAGCAATACCAAAAGTTGGTGAATTGATATCAGCAGGCGTCCAGGTTTCACCCCATTTATCAGTAGCACCACCATATGTTTGTGTGGCATCACTGGTTGGATAAGCGCCAACCTTAGAATATTCAGTTGAACCAACTGCTCCGTTCTTTACAATACGGACGCTGTAATCGGATGTCTTACCATTAACGTCAGAACGCTCTACTTCTACAACAATACCAGAGATGATGGCAGTGGGTGGAATAGTTAATCCAAACTTACATGTTACAAGATAATCTGTGTAAGCGCCAACAATATTAGACATGTTACTAAATGATGCGTATGAATTATCGCTGGCAGCAGTATTACTGGGGTTGATCCATGTACGGTTTGAACCTGCAATATTAATAACACTGAAAGCAGCACCGTTCAAAGGTCCTTGCGTCTGGGCCCTTAGAAGAGTAGAAAGTAATAGTGAGAAAAGAACGGTTAGTAAAAAGTTTTTCATCGGTACAAGTTTGGATAATCGGATATTGGAACCGTAAAACTAACACCAATAAAATCGGTTGTCAAGGGCTAGCCCTTCGTAAAACCTCGTTCCCGTTTAGATTTTCGATAAAATACCTAAAAACCACGACGAATGAATTCATTTTTTCCCTATAGAATTGATGATTTTGACCGCATGTTCTCTTGAATTCTCAATAAACAAGCGATGTGTATTCATGCCTCCGCAGATAACTCCGGCAAGAAAAATGTGAGGAACAGAGGTCTCATGAGTGTCGGGATCAAGTGTCGGACATAATATATCATCGTCCGAAAGCTTTATTCCAAGCTTTTTAAGAAAGGAAATATTGGGCTGATAGCCCGTGAGTGCAATTACATGATCATTTGCCAGCGTTACCAAACCTTCAGGTGTGTTGATATCAACTTCATGCTCCCTGATCTCTTTAATAGTAGAATGAAAGTATGCCTTGATCGAACCTTCTTTAATACGATTAACAATATCGGGCCTTACCCAATACTTCACGCGCTCACCAATCTCAGCGCCTCGTATAACCATCGTTACGGCTGCACCTTTGCGCCACGTTTCCAGCGCAGCATCTACCGCGGAGTTCATTGCACCTACTACCAATACTTTCTGAAAGGCATAATAATGTGGTTCCTTATAATAGTGTGTTACTTTAGGCAGATCTTCTCCAGGTACATTCAGCAGGTAGGGGATATCATAAAAACCTGAAGCAATAATGATATTATCGCAAGTATAGGCAGCCTTACTTGTCTTAACAGTAAAGTTTGCCTCTGATGTAGTACGCTGACTGCCGGCTGTAGACTGCCCACTGCCAACTGAAAGAACTTCTTCAAACAAATGAATTTTCAATTCATAAGAGCTCACTACTCTCCGGTAATATTCCAACGCTTCTGCTCTTGTTGGTTTAGCATTATTAGAAACAAATGGCACACCTCCGATCTCCAAACGTTCCGATGTAGAGAAAAAGGTCATGTTGACCGGGTAATTATATAATGAGTTAACCAGCGTCCCTTTTTCCAATATCACATATGAAAGTCCGGCTTTCTGCGCCTCAATCGCGCAAGCCAGCCCGATTGGTCCGCCACCGATAATGATGATCTGGTAGTGCATTGCACAAATATACAGTCTGCAGTTGGCAGTGGGCAGTGTAACAGTCTACAGTCTGGCAGTCGGCAATCAATGTCCGGTACCAGTAATACTCTTTATGTGTTCAGAGAGCGACTGCTGACTGCCCACTGTTGACTGCAGACTGACAATTAGGTTTTATCCACCTTCTCACTTATTTTTGCCTCCCGAAAACCGTATTACCACAAACTTCAAAAGCAGTAATTATAATGGCAAGATCAATTGCATTTCGTGAGGCCCTTCGTGAAGCATTGAATGAAGAAATGAGAAGAGATGAGAGGGTTTTTTTAATGGGAGAAGAAGTAGCAGAGTATAACGGCGCCTACAAAGTAAGCCAGGTAAT
>JBDTPD010000141.1:0-8529 GCA_039932855.1 Chitinophagaceae bacterium
CAAATGCCATGAGAAAAATGTCGGCAAAGTCTTCCGATCAGCTGGAACAAATGTCTGCTACCAGCCGCATGCTCGGTTCACTATGGACAACAGACAAATGGTCGGAATACGTTTATCAAAATATTTGCTTACAGGTAAATAGCCACTAATCATGAAGTTATTAATACTGGGTGGCTCAAGTTCACGAAATTCAGGGGGCGTATTTGATACAGCAAGAACGATGGGATTGAAATTGCATGAACAAAATAATATTGATGTAGAATACCTGATGTTTGATGATGAATATTCTGAAGAAGATAAAAAAAGATACCAACCTTTGCCTGTGCACAGCTATGTTGTCAAGGGACCGAAGAAGTTAGGGTTCTCTACAGACATATACCGCCAGATAGAAAATATAAGACCGGATGTTGTACACACGCAATCTCTCTGGATGTATTTATCTTATGCTAATAAAAAGTATCATCATAAAACGGGAACGCCTTATATTATTTCACCACATGGCATGCTGGATCATTGGCAACTCAAACAATCATTCTGGAAGGATTTGAAAAAAAATATCGTTCTCGGGTTGTATGAAAAAACTCATCTTGAAGAAGCCACATGTTTTCATGCGCTGTGTAAAGAAGAACATGATGCGATACGTTCGCTGGGATTTAAAAATCCGATAGCTATTATTCCAAACGGAATTGATTTGCCTGCTGCAAACAGGAAACCGTCAATATTGAACAATAATGTCAATTTGCAGGATAGAGGGCAACGGAATAAATTACTTTTCCTTGGCAGGATACATCAAAAGAAAGGATTGGATAATTTACTCAAAGCGTGGGCGCTATTGAATGGTAATGAACATAATTGGGAACTGATCATTGCCGGTGAAACAAAAGATAAAATATACATGGATCAATTGCTTGACAAAGCGAATGATTTAAAGATCAATGATACTGTTTCTTTTGTTGGTGGACAGTTTGGTGAAGCCAAACAACAACTGCTTGCAGAAAGCGATGCTTTTATATTGCCATCATTTAGCGAGGGATTACCCATGTCAGTGCTGGAGGCATGGTCATGGTACCTGCCGGTGCTGATTACTCCAGCCTGTAATTTATCAGAAGGATATGATGAGAATGCAGCTATACGGATAGATACCAACCCGGAAAGTATCAGTAACGGGATCAGGCAATTAATAGCCATGCCGGACGAGGATCGGTTGGAAATGGGAAGGCATGGATATGAGCTGGTAAAAGAAAATTTTTCATGGGCGTATGTGGCAGATTCAATGACACAACTATACAATTGGGTCCTTGGACGTGAAAGTAAACCGGACTTTGTTTTTATCTGAGAATATGAAACAGGTGCAACGTTCGAATAAACAATTTAATTATCATCACCAGGCTATGAGCGACAATGATTCATTTACGGAAGCCTCTTTCTCATTAAAGAACCGGGTGGGAAGAGTTATATGGAACATGGTATATATTGTCTTCTTTAGGCTATCACCAGCTCCGCTTCATACATGGCGGGCATTTTTATTAAAATGTTTCGGAGCTAAAGTAGGAAAGGGCGTACATGTATATTCACGTGTAAAAATATGGGCACCCTGGAACCTCGAACTGAAAGATGAATGCGGCATAGCGAATGGTGTTACATTATATTCACAAGGGATTATCCGTATCGGTTACCGGGCAGTTATTTCCCAGGATTCATATATCTGTACCGGTACACATGATTATACATTGAAAGGTCAGCCATTGATTACGTTTCCGATTGTTATCGAAGATCATGTATGGGTAGCGGCAGGTGTGTTTATTAATCCTGGTGTTACAATTAAAGAAGGTGCAGTAATTGGTGCGCGCTCGGTTACAAAGGATATGCCTGCATGGATGGTGTGCGCCGGTCACCCTTGCAAGCCGATCAAGCAAAGGGTCATGAAATAATTTTAGCAATCTCAGTCATAAACAATACAGTTCTTTAAGGGTATGGTTTCAGTATTAATTCTCACAAAAAACGAGGAACAGGATCTTCCGGGATGTCTTGCATCGGTTAGCTGGTGCGATGATATTCATGTATTCGATTCGTTTAGTAATGATAATACAGTTGCAATAGCACAGAAAGCTTCTGCACAAGTGACGCAACGACAATTTGACAATTGGGCGGCTCATCAGAACTGGGGACTGAATAATATTTGTTTTAAATACGATTGGGTATTTTATCTGGATGCTGATGAGCGTGTATCTCCTGAATTGAAAGAAGTGCTATTGAATTTTGATACAAATAGCCGGGATGTTGTAGCCTATGAAATTCAACGAAGGGATTTTGCTTGGAACGGCAGATGGTTAAAAAATGCGCAGATTTCTCCTTTTTATCTGCGCCTGTTCCGTCCTGATAAAATGAGGTATGAAAGATTGGTCAATCCGATATCAATACCGGATGGGTTGGTAAAAAGAATTCCGGGATATCTTGACCATTACCCCTTCAGCAAAGGTTTTCGTGCCTGGTGGTCGCGACATCTTGCTTATGCAGATATGGAAGCGGCTATGAGATTAAGTGATCATGATGATAAAAAAGTGTTTTCGGCAAAAAAAGCACTGTTCGGTAAAGATTTTACAGAAAGACGGTATCATCAAAAAGGTTTATTTTACAGAATGCCCGGACGGCCCTTTATCAAGTGGCTGTATATGGTCATCGGCCGCAGAGCATTTATGGATGGTACGGCCGGTATTACCTATGCTACTCTCCAGGCTATTTATGAATATTTTATTGTACTCAAAACTAAAGAGCTGATCAATAAAAATAAGCGGGAGAAAAAGAAGAATGAACCAAAAATGGTATCAAGCCAGCATAATTAAACTCATTTTTAAAACGCTGGGAATTTTTTATGCCGCTACACTTATTTACATCTTCTTTTTTGCGCGCAGACGCTGGAGAGTGTTTCCAAAAAGAAATTTCAATCTGATTCCTTTCAGGGATAAAATTTATTTCCTTCATACCAATCAAACACCAATCAATTCACGAAACCTTGAATTTTATAAGGACCTGGTGGGCAATGTGGTCATTTTTATTCCTCTTCCTTTTCTGCTTTTCTATATAACCGGTATCAGGAGCTATCGCAAAATACTGGTGATTGGTATATTGATCAGTTTGGCTGTAGAAATCATTCAATACGTTTTTAATATCGGCGTTGCTGATATCGATGACGTAATCCTCAATACCACAGGAGCTATCATTGGATTGGTAATGCTGTATTATATATCGGGACCGGAAAATAATTTATCATCTACGAGTGCCGGCGTTCTTGAAAAGGAATAATCCTTTCTACTGCCGGGATCACGATCAGATTAATAACTCATCTCTTTTTCTTAATATCATCCCCATAAATTTTATGAGTGTAGTCTCTTTACTCAGGTTCATCACGGGTCACCCATTGAACAAAAGGAATAAGGTAAAAGCAATTACACGGTTTGCCAGGTGGCAGATCAGTACCCGGTTAAATCCTTATCCTGTTATCTATTCCTATACGGATAGAACGAAATTGATCATCCAGCGAAGCATGACCGGTGCTACCGGTAATTTGTATTGTGGACTTCATGAGTTTACCGACATGGGATTTCTTCTTCATTTCCTGCGCAAAGACGATTTGTTTGTAGACATCGGGGCTAATATAGGTAGCTACACTGTTTTGGCCGGCGCTCATGTAGGCTCCAGTGTAGTTGCAATCGAGCCGGTACCGGCAACGTTTCAGCATTTAAAAAATAATATCGCGATCAACCAGATCAATAGTAATGTGTCTGCCTGCAATTTTGCATTAGGAAATCAAAAAGGACAGATATCCTTTACCAGTACCCTTGATACGATGAATCATGTGGCAACAGGGTCAGAAGCAAATACAATTCAGGTACCCGTAGATACGCTGGATAATATTCTTGGAAAAGAAAAGGATCCCATCTTATTAAAAATAGATGTGGAAGGATTTGAAACAGACGTACTAAATGGTGCAGATGCAACCTTGAAAAAAAATCAGCTTAAAGCAATTATCATTGAATTGAATGGTTCTGGTGCAAAGTACGGATACAATGAAGCTCATATTCATCAAAAATTATTGGATCATGGTTATAACCCTTACCGCTATGATCCTTTAGAAAGAAAATTATCATCTATCGCAGACTTCGGAACGCATAATACTATTTACATAAAGGATATTGACTTTGTACAGGACCGTGTTAAAAAAGCAGAGAAAGTAAAAATACTTGATAGCTGGATCTGACATCCGGAGTCTGTAGAATAAGGAATAAGGAATAAGAAATACGAAATAAGAAAGGTTAAGCCTGATCTTCAGGATTCTTCTTGCCACATTCAAGGTTTTATCCCAACCTTAAATTATATAATCATAATGCTCAAACATAATTATCTCCGGTTAGTTGTGCTGTTTATTTCGTTAGTGTACGGACGTTTTTCCAATGCACAGATATTTGATTCATTACAAGTCAATATTGGTCTCGAGACCCGTTTATCTTCCATGAAATATCAGCCATTGTGGTTGATTGCAAATCGTCATGGCGTTGTTCCCGATAGAAAAAGCGATCTGCTGTCTTTCGTGCAGGTATCAAATAAAAATGTATTAGCACAGCGTGAGTACACAGACGAGCATGGATTCTCCGACTATAATGATATTTCTATTTCATATGGACTGAGCATTTATAATGGCAATCATTTTCGATCGACAACAGTGGAAAAAGCATATGGTAAACTGGAATATAAAAACTGGTCACTTCGGGGAGGAAGATTTGAGGAAGATATTGAAGATATCGATCCGTTACTTTCATCCGGCTCACTCGGTGTAAGTGGAAATGCCTTGCCAATTCCAAAAATCGGCATCGCTGTTACCAGGTATACCAACATTCCTTTTACAAACGGCTGGCTTCAATTTCGTGGCAGCTTTGCACATGGGTGGTTAGGAGCAGACAGGTATGTCAAAAATTCTTTTTATCATGAGAAGACCATTTTTCTTCGTGTCGGACCAGGCAATCTTAAATTATATGGCGGTATACAACATTTTGTAGAATGGGGCGGACACCGGGGTGACGAACAATTTGACAGATCGTTAAAAGGTTTCTGGAATGTTCTCTTTGCCAAAGGTGACGATGGTACCGATATGCATGCTGGTGATCAGCGTGGGGTATTGGAAGGCGGATTCTATCTGGAAAATGAGAACGCAGGCTTACATGGTTATTTTCAAAAACCCTTTGAAGGAAAAAATGATATTAATATTGGTAATAGAAATATGCTGGCAGGATTTATCTTATCTATGAAAGATAAAGACCGGGGATTGCAGAAAATACTGGTTGAAGTTATTTCTACTAAAAGTATTAATGACCACATAGCTGTTACACGTCGTGAAAGTCTTTATAACAATTCCGCTTATAAAACAGGATGGGAATATCAAAACAGCATTATCGGTTCCCCCTTGGTCATTAACAGGGAAAGGGGCAGTCAGTATTTCCCGCAGATCAAACCATTTGATTGGGATTTACAGGACGATGACATTCCTGGAAACGAAAATATTATTAATAACAGGATTTTTGGTGTGCATACAGGCGCATTATACACAATCGATGAAATGTTTAGTGGCAGAACCTTGCTGACGTTTACAAAAAACTATGGGACGATCAACGACGCAAGTATGTTCGCACCATATAAAAATCAGTTTTATGGATTGCAGGAGATATACTGTTATATACCTGACAAAAGCCTGACAATAACAGCTGGAATTGGATTCGATCATGGCGAATTAAGTAATGCTGTAAGTGGTTTGATAGGAATTAAGTGGAACCTTGTTAATCGCAAAACTGATTATGATGTTAATTGGTAAGAATGAAAATATATAATGAAAAATAGTTTAGTATTATTTTTCCCAAGGTTCGAATTTGTAGAGGTAGTTATGCCTCACCACGTGAATTTTTATTCACGATAGTAAAATCAATAAGGGTAAACATAGTGGTCTGATTGTTGATTTTGTACTACTCGTTGCCTTATTCCTCTCACGAGATTTGTAGTTCCCCCGATTGCTAAGTTGAGAATTTCTTGTACACATGTTCCTTGTAAGGGACCTGCTATTGCTTTGCCATAACCGTAAGCTTTTTAACCGAAAGTCTAAATATATAATATGAAAATCCTTATTTGCGGTATTAACTATGCACCCGACCTGACAGGTATTGGCAAGTACACAGGAGAAATGGCAAATTGGTTAGCAGAGAATGGCCACTCTGTAGATGTGATCACCGGCATGCCCTATTATCCGCAATGGAAAATAAATGCGGCTTACAAGAAAAAATGGTGGCACACGGAGATTATGAATGGTGTAAAAGTTTACCGGTGTCCATTATATATACCGAAGAAGGTATCGTCTGTTAAAAGGATAATTCACGAATTTTCATTTGTGCTGAGTACGATCCCTATCTGGATCAAAAAGATGTTTAGTAAAAAATATGATGTTGTCATCAGCGTGTCACCTCCCTTCCACCTGGGCATTTTGCCCCTTATTTATTCTAAACTGCGGGGTACAAAAATCGTAACCCATATTCAGGATCTCCAGGTAGATGTAGCAAAAGAATTGAAGATGATAAATAATCAGCGCCTGTTGAAAGCGATGTTTAGAATGGAGAAATATATTCTTAACCGTAGTTCGGTTGTTTCTACTATCAGCAAAGGACTTTTGAAAAAAGTGAAGGAGAAAGGTATTGTGGCTGCCAATTGCCAATTGTTTCCTAACTGGGTAGACGAGAATGCGATCAGACCTATTAACAAGAATGAGTCACTTCGTGCAGAATTCGGTCTTTCACAGGAAGATAAAGTAGTTCTGTATTCAGGAAATCTTGGAGAAAAACAAGGTCTTGAAAATATCATTGAGGCTGCAAAGTATTTCCGGGAGCATGCCTGTGTGAAATTTGTTATCGTAGGCTCGGGTGGCGGTGAAATAAAATTAAAGCAACTGGTAACAGAAGCCGGTCTGACCAATATCTTGTTCCGGCCATTAGTAGCGTATGAAAAGTTGTCGGCCCTGCTGGCAATAGCCGACCTCCATCTTGTTCTGCAAAAAGCAAATGCGGCAGATCTGGTTATGCCCAGCAAACTTACTTCGATACTGGCAGCCGGCGGCTGTCCATTGGTAACAGCGCCCGAAGGCAGTACGTTATATAAATTGATTCATAAAAATGAAATGGGTATTGTTGTTGAACCTGACGATCATCATAGGTTGGCTCAGGGTATCAAATATGCACTGGATAACAGTTTGGAAAATTTTCGTAACAACGCCAGGTATTATGCCAGCAGGTTTCTTTCAAAAGAAGTAATATTGAGGAACTGGGAAACCATTTTGTTGAGACTAACTAATAATGTCCCTGAGAAAGAAGCTTCTGTAGTAATGTTTAATGACCAGGGAAAGATAAGCGCCTGAGTTTTATAGTAAGGTGACTGAGAGTGAAGAATTAGAGTTATGAATTAAGAATTATGAATGAGCGATTCATAATTCTTAATTCTCGATTACTTAAAATACTTCATCATCGTTCTCCCTACCTCTTCGGTATCTCCATCAAAATGATGACCACCCGGTAAATACTCATTGCTATAATTTTTCACTGTTATTTTTTTTACCGGAAAACTTGTTTCATCGCTACCGAAAAGCGACACTATTTTAGGAGTATCCATTTTATTGATCTCTGCAACCACATCCATATTTCTTTTATTATTACCGCCGAATATATCCGACCAGTGTATCTCGAAGTCGGTAGAAGTAGAAGGCGCTAACAGGAACACTGCTACTAATTTCTTTCTTAGAGAATCAGGTAGCCTGTTTACAATAAAAGGCATCACATCAGCGCCGAATGAATAGCCCGCAAGTATCAATTGCTGATTAGTTCTACCCTGGAATATTCGTTGCAGGTAAGTTGATATGTCTGTCGCTGTTTGCTCAGGAGTTTTTTTATCCCAGAAATAAGATTTAGCATTAATGGCACTGATGCTATACCCGGCCCGGTTGATTGTACGGCACAGGTCAGTTGAAAAATTATTGAATCCTCCGTCCCCACTGATATAAAGTACAAAAGGAGTTTGTACCGCTACGTGCCATTCTTTAACAGGTAGATTGTTGTTTTGGGCAGATGCGGATAATATAATTAATTGCAGGCAAAGCGCCATCGATAATTTATTTTTCATGGGGTCATAATATTATTCAGAGCCATTGGTAATTGCAGAAGATCAAAATCATTATCATATACCAGGTATTTATTTTCCCAGATAGTCGCATACTTTTCTTTAAACTCGCGCAGGCCCTTATAATGTTGAAAGCGTTTTATCTTTTCAGCTGCCAGTTTAATGATCTGTTCAGCTGTATTATCCGGCTCCGATATACCTGTCATAGGGACGAGACCCATGTTAAGATATAATTTCTGCTGCTTCTTTGCATAGTCAATCAATTGAATAATGAGCGCATCCATAGCGCCGCCGGGTGCATCATTGGTTTTGCGAATAAGGTCATAG